>NZ_JBMCZA010000233.1:7894-9622 GCF_048654705.1 Nocardioides sp. CPCC 206348 | reverse complement strand
CCGGAGAACACCGCCGTACGACCGGCCGAGGCGACGGTGCGCCGATGCGCCTCCTCGGTGTAGCCGTGCTCCGCCGTCTCCTCGCGGTGGCGCGACACGATGAGGAGCGCGTAGTCGACCGCCAGGCCGAGGCTCAGCGCAGTCGCGATGTTGAGGGCGAAGAGCGAGGTGTCGACGAGGCTCGCCATGATCCGCAACGCGAACAGGGTGCCGATGATGGACAGCGCCCCGAGCAGGAGCGGCACGAAGGCCGCGACCATGCTGCGGAAGACGATCAGGAGCAGGATCCCGAGCAGCGGGAACGCGATCAGCTCGGCGTTCTGGAGGTCCTTGCGGGTCTGGTCGTTGACCTCGTTGAAGCTGGGCGCGTAGCCGCCGTACCCGACGTCGAAGAGGTCCGAGGCGACGTTCTTGCGCACCGACTCGTCGGCCAGCCCGCCCTTGTCCTCGAGGTCGCTTGTTGCCAGCTGGGCGGGCAGCGCGATCGACTCCCGGTCGGCGGGGATCAGGCCCGGCGCCGCCGCGGGGTCGTCGAGCGGGTTGACCACGTGCCCGACGTACGCCGACTCCCGCATCGCGTCCGCCAGCCGGTCGACCTCCGCGACGACCTCGGGCGAGGCCAGGTCGATCTGCTCGCCGTCGGGGTCACGCAGGAGGACGACGAGCCCGGGCTGCGCGGTGTACCCGAGGGCGTCGGACAGTACGGCGCCCGCCTGCTCGCTCTCGGAGGACGGGTCCGTGAACCCGGCCGCCTTGAGGTGGTGCTCCACGTCGTGCCCGAAGAACCCAGCGACGAGCACGAAGCCGAACGCAGCCAGCAGGACCTTCTTCGGGTGCCGCCAGGTCAGGCGCGCGAGGCGATCGAACACGCTCGCACGCTAGCGCCTCACGGCGCCGCGCGGGCGTCTCTCAGGCGTGACCTGTGCCGCGCTGCGCAGTTTCGAGCGCGAGCGCCTGGCCGCCGGGTACGCCCGGTACGCCGGGGCAGGCGTCTCCGGTTCGTGATCCGCGAGCAGCGCCGAGAGCCGCCCGGGGACCCTACTTTCCGCTGTGTCCAGGCCACTCCCCACGAAGGTCGGTGCGGCGTACCGTGGAATCCGCGCTCGGGGCCCCGCCCTTTGAGAGGAAGTCCCCATGATCACGGATCACGCGAAGACGCGCCGAACAGCCCCACGACGCGGCGTCCTGACAGCGTCCGCCGCCTGCCTTCTCCTCGTCACGATGATGGCGGGGGCTGCGAAGGGTTCGCCTCCAGACCGCGATTCCGCGCAGGCGGAGTCGGCCAATCGCCCGGCCGAGACGTGCGTGGCGTCCAGAGAGATGATCGCGGTCATGGTCGAGCAGTTCGGACTGACCACGAAGCAGGCCAAGGCTCGCATCCTCGGCGAGTGCAGGGCATCAGAGATCCGTGAGGCCGCCATCGCCGCGGCGGGCGACGCGTTCGCCGGCGCCTACTTCGACAGCACGACGAACCAGCTCGTCGTCGCGGTGACCAGCACGGCGGTGTTCAACGCCGTTCGCGCGACGGGTGCGGTGCCCGTGCTCGTGTCCACCTCCTACGCAGAGCTCGAGCACTCCCTGCACGTGCTCGACACACGAACGGCCCCACCGCCGACGGTCACCGGCTGGCGCATCGTCGAGAACGAGAACACGATCGTCGTCGACGTGGTCGGCGGGCCGACGCAGGACGTCAAGACGTTCGTGGCCGGAATCGCCCACGTGACCGTG
>NZ_JBMCZA010000233.1:7639-7846 GCF_048654705.1 Nocardioides sp. CPCC 206348 | reverse complement strand
GGCAGCGCTCGCTGCTCGCTGGGCTTCACCGCCCGCAACGCGGCGGGAGTTGTCTACGTCATCACCGCCGGCCACTGCACGAACCTCGGGGGCACCTGGTCCGGGCCCGCCGGCCCGATCGGCCCGGTGGCCGGAACCTCGTTCCCGACGAACGACTATGGTCGAATCCAGAGGACCAATACGGCCTGGGTGCCCACGTCGAAGATC
>NZ_JBMCZA010000233.1:0-7593 GCF_048654705.1 Nocardioides sp. CPCC 206348 | reverse complement strand
CGGCACGACCGTCTGCCGCTCGGGCAGCACGACCGGCTTCAAGTGCGGCACGATCCAGGCGACGAACCAGACGGTCTGCTACTCGCAGGGCTGCGTCTACCAGATGACCCGTACGAACGCCTGCGCCGAGCCGGGCGACTCCGGTGGGCCGTACGTCTCGAGCACCCGCCAGGCGCAGGGGATCCTGTCGGGCGGCAACGGCAACTGCACGAGCGGCGGGACGACGTTCTTCCAGCCGATCAACGAAGTTCTGAGCGTCTACGGGCTGACGCTCGTCATCGGCCCCTAGCAGGAAGTCAGGCGCCGCCGACACGCCGTGGCGCCACTCGCGTCCTGGGTTGAGCCTCCTCGACGGGCGTCACGTTCGACAGGCGGAGCGCGGTGGCCGCGGACACCAGCATGCAGACGGCGACGGCGAACCAGGCGTGGGTGAAGGCTGCGTCGCGGTCTCCTCCCCCGACGATCGTCACGAGCATGCTGACCCCGAGGGCGAGGCCGACCTGACGGGCCATGGTCACGACCCCACCGCCCGTGGAGGCCTGCGCCGGGGGCAGGGTCGCGGCTGCCGCGGCCAGCAGGTTCGGCATGGCCAGACCGACGCCGACGCCGCCGAGCACCCAGGCAGGAAGGAAGCCCGTCCAGTACGCCGGCGTCGGGTTGAGCGCGAGGGCCTGCCACAGCGCCGATCCGCCGAACAGGAGGCTGCCGACCGCGATCATGTGACCGGGACGGGCGTGCGGGTGGAGACGGTGCGCGAGCACGGACGTGATCGGCACCGCGAGCGGCCCGAGGGCAATCGCGAGCCCGGTCTGCAGGGCGCCGTACCCCCAGGCCAGCTGCAGCCACAGGATCGCGCCGAGCAGGGCGGCCCCGAAACCGGCGTTGAAGACGAGGGTGGCGACGCTTGCCCACCGGAACGCCGGTACGGCGAGCAGGGCGGGCGCAATGATCGGCGAGGGGTGCCGGGCGCTGCGGCGACCGAAGACGATCAGGGCGCCGACAGCGATCGCGAACGCGCCGAGGACGCGCGCCGAGGTCCAGCCCCAGTCACTCGCCTGCACCAGTCCGAGCACCAGTCCGCCCACGGCCAGCACGAGCACCAGCGCACCGACCAGGTCGGGCAGCGGCGTGCCCTCGTCGTGCCGCACGTCCGGGACGTAGCGGAGCGCGCCGACGACGAGCAGCAGCCCGATCGGCAGGTTGATCCAGAACGCCCACTGCCACGACAGCTGGACCAGGCCACCGCCCAGCGCGGGGCCGAGTGCCGCAGCCACCGCTCCGGTCATGGCCCACAGCCGCGCGGCCGACGCCCGCTTGTCAGGCGCCACTGCGGCGAGCAGCAGCCCGAGGCTCGCCGGGGTCATCGCAGCCGCACCGACTGCCTGGAGCACGCGAAAGGCCACCAGCCACCAGATCCCCGGCGCGAAGCCGCAGGCCACGCTGGCCGCGATGAACAGGCCCATGCCTGCGATGAACCCGCGCTTCTGCCCCGTCCGGTCCGCCAGCCTGCCCATCGGCACCAGCAGTGCGGCGTACACGACGGCGTAGGCGTTGAGGATCCAGCTCAGCTCGGAGAGGTTGGTGCCGGCGAAGTCGTGACCGATCTCGTCGAAGGCGACGTTGACGATGAAGAGGTCGACGCCCGCCAGGAACGCCGCTCCGATCAGCACCGCGGTCACGATGCGCTGACTCTGGATTGCCATAGCCAGAGACTCTAGGTGGCTGACTATGGTTTCCACAAGTTAGACTGGTGGAATGACTGTTCGTCTGACCGGCCGGCTCGCCCAGCGCGACGACGTGGCGCTGGGCGACCTCTGTCCCATCGACCGCGCGCTCCAGGTGATCGGCAACCGCACCGCACTGCTCCTGCTGCGCGAGGTCTTCTACGGGGCCGGGCGCTTCGACGCACTGGTCAAGCGTGTCGGCGTGACCGAGGCCGTGGCCGCACAGCGGTTGCGCCAGCTGGTCGACGCCGGAGTCCTGACCAAGGAGCCGTATCGCGAGCCCGGCCAACGGACCCGGCATGCCTATGCGCTGACCGACGCCGGACACGACCTGCTTCCCGTGGTGCTGGCCCTCCTCCAGTGGGGTGCCACGCACACGACCGGCGGCGGACCCGCCCTCACCCACGCCGACTGCGGCGAGCCCGTCCAGCTCGAGGCGCGGTGCGCAGCCGGACATGTCGTGGACGAGGACGACCTGGTCGTCGGTTCCCGGCGCTGAGCTGGGCGACGGTCACAGGACGTAGGGAATGACCATCCGGGTGCGCGCCTCGTAGGCCGCCCACTCGGGATACCTGCTCATGCTCGCCTCCTTCGCCAGCATGTTCGCCGCGAAGAGCCCGAACCAGACCCATGCCAGCACCACGAACGGCAGCCAGTGCCAGACCAGCAGGGCGAAGCCGAGGTAGATCATCATCTCGCCGGTGTAGTTCGGATGCCGCACGAACCGGAACATGCCGTCGGTGATGAGGCCGCGCTGCACCCGCAGCGTGAAGTACTTCTGCGCGTCGGCCGCGATCATCACCACCGAGCCGAGCACGACCAAGGTGATGCACACCGCGAACCACGGCTTGTCCGCCACCGGGTAGTCGCCTCCACGGCCCGAGACCAGCAACCAGCCGAACAGCCAGTACCAGCCGAGGACGAGCAGGATCGCGTTCACGGCTCCCGGCACCGTGAGCCGGTGCTGCCAGCCGTGGTCCGGGAACGTCTTGTCCTTGAGGTACCAGATCAGTCCGTACGACCCGTGCAGGGCCAGGTAGATCCAGGCCGCATCGCTCGTGGCGGCAGCCGTGTGGCCGTCGTACAGCCACATGAGGCCAGCCAGGTAGGGGAACATCAGGCACTTCTGGAAGTTGATCACCGTGGCGAAGGCGACCACGCGCGGTCCCCCGGGCATGTCGAGGACGAAGCGCTGCTGCAGCCCCCGGACGACCCGCGCGTACGCCGGAACCGGCCGCTGCACCCGCGCCCCCGGAGCGTCAGGCGTCGTAGTCAACGTGCACCTCGTCACTGGTGGGATGGGACTGGCACGTGAGCACGTACCCGGCGTCCACGTCCGCCGGCGACAGCGCGAAGTTCTGCTCCATCGCCACCGATCCGAGCAGGACCTTCGCCTTGCAGGTGCCGCACGCTCCCCCCAGACAGGCGTACGGCGCCTCGAGGCCCGCCTTCAGCGCGGACTCCAGGACGGTGTCGCCGGCCGCCAGCGCGACGTCGTACTGACGTGCCCGCAGGGTGACCGCGACCGTCGCTGGCGAGAAGCCGTCGGCGACCCGGGGCTTCTGGTAGCCGTGGAACAGCTCCACGTGGACGTGCTCGGGCTCGGCGCCGCGCTCGAGGAGCAGGTCGCGGAGGTCGGTCACCATCTCGACCGGCCCGCACAGGAACCACTCGTCCACCGGGGCAGTGAGGTCGGAGGCGAGCAGCTGCTCGAGCCGCGACCGGTCGACGCGGCCGCGCAGGTGCTCGGGGTGTCGCACGTCGCGGGAGCGGATGTGGACGATCCTGAACCGGTCGGCGTAGCGCGCCTCGAGGTCGTCCAGCTCCTCGCGGAACATGGTGCTGTCGGAGTCCCGGTTGCCGTAGACGAGGGTGAAGCGGCTCTCGGTCTCGACGGCGAGCGTGGTCCGGAGGATCGAGAGCGCCGGAGTGATGCCGCTGCCCGCGACGAGTGCGACGTAGTTCTTCGTGGCGAGTGGGCTGAGCTCGGTGCCGAACGACCCGGTCGGTGTCATCAGCTCGAGGGTGTCGCCGGCGCGGAGCCCTTCCATCGCGAAGGTCGAGAAGGCGCCGCCGGGGATCTGCTTGACGGCGATCGCGAGGGTGTCGGAGGTGGCCGAGGTGCAGAGGGAGTAGTTGCGGCGTACCCCCTCGCCACCCAGGTCGGTGCGGACGGTGACGTGCTGCCCCGGCTGGAAGGAGAAGTCCTCACGAAGGCCGGCCGGCACGTCGAAGGTGATCAGCACGCTGTCCCCGGTCAATCGGTCGACGCTGGCGACCGGGATCGGGTGGAACTCCGCGACGTGGGCAGAGGACCGCTTCGGCATCCGCACGGGGAGGAGTCGGGCGAGCTTGCCGTTGAGCTGCTTCCAGTCGCGGTACTCGTCGGGGTCGAGCTGCTGGCCGAAGACGGTGCCGATCGCAGCATCGCGCTCGAGATAGGCCTCCTCGTTGCGGCGCCAGGTGGCGACGTACCGGTGGAACGGGATCGACGGGTGCAGGTGGTGGACCAGGTGGTAGTTCTGCGAGAGGAGCAGTGGGGTGAGGATCCACTCGGAGCCGACGCGGTTGCGGGTCGCGCGGTAGCGGTTCTCCTGCTGGGTGTCCTCGAGGTCGTGGTGGGGCAGCCAGTCGAACCACCAGGCCAGGACGAACATGCCGATCCGTTCGGGGATCAGGTAGAGGACCGCGAAGGTCCACAGGTGGCCGGTGAGCGCACAGGCGACGACCACCGCGACCGTGGCCGTCATCAGGAACACGGTCTCTGCGACCTCGGCCCGGGGGCGGCGCCGCACGTTGCGCACCAGGAAGGTCAGGTACGGGACGTCCATCACCGGGAACCGGAACGGCAGCTGCCACATTGGGGCGCCGCTGACGAAGTGGTCGGGGTCGTTCCCTTCGTCGTCGTTGGTGTTGCGGTGGTGCTCGATGTGGATGAACGCGAACGACTTGAACGAGATCAGCGGTGACACGAAGAGCATCGCGACCCGGCCGAAGGCCACGTTCACCCAGTGGTGCGTGCTGACCGAGTAGTGCGCGGCGTCGTGCAGCACGGTGAAGAGGACGAAGATCGCGATCGCGCTGAGCGCGATCGTCACAGGGACCGGCAGCGTGTGGGTCACTGCCGCCCACGTCGAGAACGCGAAGACCAGGATGGCCCCGAGGAAGATGCCGACCACGGGCCACGAGATCGTCGGGACTCGCTCACCCGGGTCGGGAAGCGCGTGACGGGACGAGGCGGGCGCGGGTTGCTCCGTGATCGCTGACATGCCCGCAACCTACGAACCATGCGGCCCGGCCGACAGTGGTGCTCAGCCCTGCCGATTGTGCGCCCAGCACATGGTCAGGCCCGGCCGGGCTCCGGAACCAGCACGACCGCACCGAGCACCTGGACCATGCGCAGCGCAGCATGCAGCTCGACCACGCGCTCGGACGCAGGCCTGCCGAGACGTTCCTCGGCCCGCCGGACCCGCTGCAGCACGGTGTTGCGGTGCACCCCCAGCTCCTCGGCTGCAGCCGCCAGGCCTCCCTGTGCGTCGAGCACGGCCAGCAGCGCGCGCCGCTCCTCGTCCTCGCGACGGCCGACGGCTCCGAGCGCGCCGAGCTCGCTCGCGACGAAGGCGCGGGCCAGGTCCAGGTCGCCGCTCATCGTGTCCACGAGGGCGACGTCGCAGTATGACGTCACGGGAGCTCCGCGGCCGGCCAGCTCGACGATCCGGACGCCGCGCTGGGCCTGCGCGTGCGAGTCGCGGAAGCCGCGTGCACCCTGTCCCGGCGTACCGACGGAGATCCGGACCGCGCCCGGGACCAGCTCGGCGAGGGAGGCGAGATCCGCCGGCCCCACGCCGGGAGCGCGTGTCGTGGAGACCCACCCCCACAGCGCCCGCGCTCCGTCCGGGACGAGGAGCGGATGGGGCGACCCGAGGTGCGCGCCGATCGCCGCACCGACCCGTGGGAGGTCGGAGTCGTCACGGTCGGTCCAGCAGACGAAGGCGGTCTGCCATCCGGTCAGCCGGTGGGACAGGGTGCGCTCCGCCCGCCCGAGGTCGATCCTGTCGCCAGCGAGGAGCGCGCGGACGGCGTCGGTCTGCGCCGCGCGGGCACGGTTCTGCATCCGATCCAGCTCGGCGACGTACTCGGCGGCGACCTCGCTGGCGATGCGGTCGGTGTAGGCGAAGGCGTAGCGCTGCAGATCGGCAACCACCGCGAGGGCGACGGCCGGATCCGCCACCAGGTCGGGGATCGCGCTCAGGATGCGCTCACTGAAGTAGCCGTGGCCGACCCGGTAGAACCGCAGCATCACGTCGACGCTGTAGCCGCGGGCCGCCATCGCCCGCGCGTGCTCGAGGGCGGTGACCGGTGCCGTCGCCGCACTCACGTCGATGCCGTGGCGGACCATCGACAGTGCCGCCTCGAGGTTGGACGAGCAGGACCCGAGCGTCAGGCCGCGGAGGTCGTCGTCGGCACTCGCCTCCGGGACCCGTTCGAGGATGTAGGCAAGCATCTCGTCGGCATGGGTCGACACGCTCCCCAGCAGCTGCGTGGCGGTACGGCGCAGCTCGGACACCAGCGCCTCGGGAAGGTCGCCCGACCCGTCCGCGTTCAGGACCATGTCGCGAGACTACGACCGGCAGGGCCATCGGCGCCCGGGACCTGCTCCGCTGAGATCAGACCAGTCAGTCGGCGAGGAACGCGGCGACCACCGGTGCGAACTGTTCGTGGTACTGGAAGATTCCGCCGTGGCCGGAGTCGGGATAGATGATCAACTCGCTGCCCTTGATCCGGCGGTGCAGGTCCTCGGACAGGATCGTGGGCACCATGCGATCGTGGTCGCCGTTGGCGATCAGCGTCGGCTGGGTGAGCGTCGAGAGGTCCGACGGCGCGGAACGGCCGTACTTCTGGATGGCCTTCAACTGGGTCCGCAGGGCCTTGAGAGTGATCTCCTGGTCGCGGTCGACGGTGCGCTCCTGGAGCCGCTTGACGAACGCCTTGGCCGCGGACTTGCCCGTCGCATCGCGGTTGAAGAAGAGGAACTCCTTGGGGTCTGATCGCGTCAGGGTCGCCCGAAGGATGTCCCAGTACGTCACGCCGACGACCTTGTCCATGTCCTTGCCGCCGCGCGGCCCGGTCCCGGTCAGCACGAGCCGGCGGACCAGCTCGGGATGCTTCACGATCAGGTCCTGGGCGATCATGCCGCCCATCGAGAACGAGAAGACGTCGATCGTGTCGTGGCCGAGCGCGGTGATGAACTCATGGGCGTGATCGGCAGCTGCTTCGATGGTGTCGGGCACCTTCCCCGTCGAGGCACCGACACCGCGCTGGTCGAAGGTGATGACGTGCCGATGCTTCGCGATGGCGTCGACGATCCGGGGGTCCCAGTTGTCCAGGGTCGCGGCGAGGTGCACGAAGAACACGACCGGGATGCCGCCACGGGGGCCGAGCTCCCGGTAGGCGTAGGTCACGCCCCCGGCGTTGATCGTGCGGGCCGGGGCCTGGGCGTACGAGGTGATGACGGGGTCGGCGGTCATGACAGTTCTCCGTTGATGGATGGGATCGAGCGTGCGCGGACGCGCCGCTGCCAGAGCGCCAGCGCGGGTGGCGCGACGAGCTCGAGGGCGACCGCGCCGACGGCGACCGGGTGGGGCCGACCCCGTTGTTGCCAGGACCTGATGCGGGCGAGTCCGCCCACGAAGAGGCTGGACAGCGCCATGGTCACGCCGGGTGATCGCTCGACCCGTCCGAGCTGGGACCAGATGACCGGTGCCACCGCGGCCTTGTAGACGTTCGCGTACCGCAGGGAGCTGTCCACGGTCGGCACCACGACCGGCGACCCACCGGGCACGCCTTGGGCGCCGAGCGCGATCTCGCG
>NZ_JBMCZA010000232.1:4246-4444 GCF_048654705.1 Nocardioides sp. CPCC 206348 | reverse complement strand
CGTCCCGGCGTCGAACGCGAGGACGATGCCCTCGTTCCCCTCGACGCCGTCCTGCGCATCCTGGCCACCACGGCCGACGAGCTCGACTGCCCCGACTTCGGCCTGCGCATGGTCCGCTGGCAGGGGCTGGGCATCCTCGGACCGGTTGCCGTCATCGCGCGCAACTCGGACACCGTGCAGGACGGGCTGGGGGCCATT
>NZ_JBMCZA010000232.1:3449-4236 GCF_048654705.1 Nocardioides sp. CPCC 206348 | reverse complement strand
GCATGATGGCCATGGTCAGCCTGTTCGCGTTCATGCTCATCCCGATCTGGATTCCTCTCGTCGCAGCGTCCCTCGGCTTCGTGTCCGACCGGTGGCGTGAGGCCCGAAGGAACGTTGCGCGGCTCAGCGCGGAGGCCCATACTCTTGTCATTTCCGGACAGGAGCGGAGTCGCGGTGGGAAGCCTGATCCGATCCACCGGCCTGTGGGGATATCCCGACCTGGTTCGTGAGCTCGGCGGGGACCCGACGCCGCTCCTGGCACGGTTCCACCTCCGTCCCGGCGTCGAGCGCGAGGACGATGCCCTCGTTCCGCTCGATGCGGTCCTGCGCATCCTGGCCACCACCGCCGAGGAGCTCGACTGCCCCGACTTCGGGCTGCGCATGGTGCGCTGGCAGGGGCTGGGGATCCTCGGGCCGGTCGCCGTCATCGCACGCAACTCGGACACCGTGCAGGACGGGCTGGCGGCCATCGCCCGCTATCTCTACGTGCACTCCCCCGGCCTGAAGCTCGCCGCGGAGCCCCGGGATGCCGGTGTCGGCATCCGGTTCGTCTACGAGGTGGTCGAGCCGTCCGCCCCCGACCCACGTCAGGGCTACGAGCTGAGCATGGCGAACGTCGTACTGATGCTGCGCCTGCTGGCCGGACCGGACGCCCGCCTCAGCACCATGTCCTTCCTGCACGATCAGATGGGTCCAACAGCGGCGTACGCCGAGACGTTCGGCTGCCCGGTCCAGTTCGCCCAGGACTGGTGCGGGTTCGAGATCACTGCGGACCTGGCTGCGCGGG
>NZ_JBMCZA010000232.1:834-3439 GCF_048654705.1 Nocardioides sp. CPCC 206348 | reverse complement strand
GTCGTACTGATGCTGCGCCTGCTGGGCGGACCGGACGCGCGCCTCAACACCATGTCCTTCCTGCACGATCAGATGGGTCCGACAGCGGCGTACGCCGAGACGTTCGACTGCCCAGTCCACTTCGCCCAGGAATGGTGCGGGTTCGAGATCCCTTCGGACCTGGCCGCGCGGTCGATCGACAGCGCAGACCCGGAGACGCGGCGCATCGCCACGAAGTACCTCGAGGCCAACTACGTGCCTGCCACGGCGCCGATGTCCGAACGTGTCGCCGAGCTGACACGTCGGCTGCTCCCGACCGGGCACTGCACCGCCGAGACGATCGCCGAACAGCTCGGGATCCACGAGCGCACCCTGCGCCGCCAGCTGACCGCCGAGGGCACGGGTTGCCAGGAAGTGATCGACCACGAGCGTCGCACCCTGGCCGAGAAGTACCTCGCGGACCCGCGGCTCCAGTTCGGCCAGATCGCAGCGATGCTCGGGTACGCCGAGCAGAGCACCCTCAACCGGTCGTGCCGACGCTGGTTCGACAAGACACCGCGCGAGTACCGTTCCGCCGCGGCTACTTCGTGATTCCGTCCAGGGCCAGGGTGCAGATCGACGCGATCCACGCTTCGTCGAGCGCGGCCTGACCCGGCGTCAGCACCGCGAGGAGCGCGCTGCCGCCGATGACGTTCAGCAGGTGGTCGGCGCGTACGCCGCGTCGTACCTGCCCCTGGTCGGCTGCCAGGTCGAGGAGCTGCTGGACCTCACCGGTCCGCGACAACCACAGCCGGTCGATCAGCTCGCGATGGAGGTCGGGGTGCGGCACCAGGTCGCTGAGCAGGCCGGGCAGTGCGGCGCGCGCCACGGGATCCGAGAACAGCAGGGCGCTGCCGCGAACCAGGGCCTCCACGTCGGCACGGAGGTCGCCGGTGGAGGGCAGGCCGGTCGCGAGCGACTCGGGGAAGACGGCCTCATGGACGAGATGGGCCTTGGACTGCCAGCGCCGGTAGATCGCCGGCGTGTTGGTGCCCGACCGGGCGGCCACGGCCGCGAGGGACAGGCCGGCGTACCCCTCGGTCGCGAGGAGGTCGCGGGTCGCCGCGATCACCGCCTCGTCGATCCGGTGGTCGCGCGGGCGGCCCGCGGTGCGGGTTCCGGAATTCGTTGCCTGCATTTCGTTACTGATCGTAATGTATTGCCCATGCAACAACCAGCGACCGGCCTCGCGGTCGACATCCGGCTCGATGCTGCTCCCGACGAGGTGGCCGTGCGCGCCCGGGAACTGGCCTCGACCGGGGTCGCCGGACTCTTCACCTTCGAGGGCCCGCACGACGCCTTCCTGCCCCTCGCCGTGGCGGCTTCCTCCTGCGGTCCGATCGACCTGATGACCAACGTCGCGATCGCGCTCCCCCGCAGCCCGATGCACCTCGCCCACCTCGCCCACGACCTGCAGACCCTGTCCCGGGGCGGGTTCCGGCTCGGACTGGGCTCCCAGGTGAAGGCCCACGTCGAGCGCCGGTACGGCGCCACGTGGGACCGGCCCGTCGCACAGATGAGGGACCGGGTGCAGGCCGTCAAGGCGGTGCTGGACGCGTGGCAGTCCGGCACCCGCCTCGACTTCACCGGCGAGTACACCCACCTGGACCTGATGCCGCCGATGTTCAACCCCGGCCCCAACCCGTACGGCGTCCCGCCGGTCCTGTTGGGGGCGCTGGGACCGGCCATGACGCGAGCCGCGGCGGAGGTGGCCGATGGCCTGCTGGTGATGCCCTTCAACTCCGCACGCCACTTCACCGAACGCACACTGCCTGCGATCGAGGAGGGCCTGCGCCGACGCGAGAGCGACCCCGACGGGTTCACGATCCACCCGCAGGCCATCCTCGCCATGGCGTCGGACCCAGCGGAGCTGGACGTGGCGATCGAGGGCGTCCGCCGCCTGCTGGCGTTCTACTCCTCGACACCGGCCTACCGCCCCGTGCTCGAGGTCGAGGGCCGAGCCGATCTGCAACCCCGGTTCGCGGACGCCGTACGACGGCGCGAGCTCGTCACCAGCGCGCACCTCATCGACGACGACCTGCTCACAAGGCTCGCGGTCGTCGGCACACCGCAGGAGTGCGCCCGGCAGCTGCTCGACCGCTTCGGCGGCCACGCAGAACGGGTCTGCTGCTACTTCCCCGGGTCCGACCCGTCGCTGGACCTGATCAGCCAGCTGGTCAAGGAACTGGGCCCGAAAAAGTTGTAAGGAACTCCCCGCCCGCTGCTCCAACAGTCATCAGCACACCAACCCGACTGAAGGAGCACTCCGATGAACCTGCGCCGCACCGCCGCCACCTTTGCCCTCGCCGCTGCCGCACTGCCGCTGGCTCTGGGCAACGCGTCCGCCGCCCACGCCGAGGACGCCGTCCTCGCCAACACCCAGGCCAGCGTCGCCGAGATGCGCGCCTCGGTCGCCACCCAGATGCAGAACAAGGCCTTCGGCTGGCAGCTCGCCATCTCCCAGAACGGCACCCTCAAGGTCGCCGACGAAGGCGGCTTCGCCGTCTCCGCCGCCGACAACAACGGTGTCCCGGTCCCGATGCAGGCCAGCATGCAGATGGAGCTCGCGAGCGTCACCAAGAACGTC
>NZ_JBMCZA010000232.1:0-792 GCF_048654705.1 Nocardioides sp. CPCC 206348 | reverse complement strand
CAAGTTCAAGCAGGTCCGGTTCCGCCACCTGCTGACCCACACCTCCGGCATCAACCAGGCGCTCGCCGCCCTCGCCAACCCGCCCAGCAACAACGGCTGGAACGCGATGAAGACCGTTGTCGAGCTCGGCACCGTCGTCGACTCGCAGCGCCAGTACAAGAACGCCAACTTCGCGCTCCTGCGGATCATCAACGCCGAGCTCTGGAACCGCAGCGGTGGCAAGAAGTACACCAAAGCCGCCGAGGAGATCACCATCACCGCGGCCAACCACACGTCGTACGTCCTCGAGTTCATGCGGGAGTTCATCTTCAAGCCCGCCCAGATCGGCGGCATCGGCTGCATCACGCCCGGCACCACCACCGGGATCCGTTCGTACCCGCTGAACGCCACGCAGGCCAGCAACGGCAGCGTGCTCGGCACCGGAAACGAGGAGTGCGCCGGCGCCCGCGGCCTGGCCATGTCCTCGACCCAGCTCGTGCAGTACCTCAGCAAGCTGCGCAGCGGCGCGATCATCCCGCAGGCCGACCTCGACTGGATGGACCTGTGGCGTGCCGGCTGGAACGAGGACTCCAACGGTGGCGACGGCGGCCAGTCCGGCCCGGCCGACGGCGAGATCGACAACTGGCGCTCGCCGGGTGCGTTCTGGCACGGCGGTGACCTGCTCGGCACCAACCAGCTGCACACCTGCGCCATGACCTTCGACGACGGAACGCAGGCCACGCTGTTCATGAACTCGGACTACAGCGGCAACACACAGTGCGGCGTCCTGCTCAAGGCCTGGTACGACGCCAA
>NZ_JBMCZA010000231.1:12857-12995 GCF_048654705.1 Nocardioides sp. CPCC 206348 | reverse complement strand
GAGCCCGACACCCCCGCCGTTCCGCCGCCGCCGTTCCCGCCCCTCGGCGGGGCCACCGAGGTGGCTCCTCCCGGATGGACGCCGCCTCCGCCGCCGATCGACGCCGGTGTGGCCGATGCTCCGCCGCTGCCGATCGGG
>NZ_JBMCZA010000231.1:8063-12768 GCF_048654705.1 Nocardioides sp. CPCC 206348 | reverse complement strand
GGCATCCCCGGCCAGCCGCAGGCTCCGGCGATCACCGCGCCGGTGGCGACCCTCCTCATCTCCGACGGGCAGACCATCGTCGTCGACCGCGCCGTCCTCATCGGTCGCGCGCCGGAGGCACGCCGGTTCACCTCGACCGAGCAGCCCACGCTGGTCACCGTGCCGAGCCGTCTCCACGAGATCTCCTCGACCCATGTGGAGGTCCGCCCGGGCACCGGCGCCGACCACGGCACCGCTGTCGTGACCGACATGGGTTCGACCAATGGCACCGTCCTGGTGCAGCCGGGGCTGGGGCCGGAGGACCTCAAGCCCGGTATCGCTGTCCAGCTGATTCCTGGCGCCATCATCAACCTGGGCGATGGAGTCACCATCCAGGTCACCCGGCCCTGACGGGCCACCGCTACTCGGAGCACATTCATGTCCCTCGTCCCGCCCACGGCGGAGCCGGTGATGTTTCCACCGGCCGAGCTCGATCGACGCTTCTCGGCGTTCGTGCTGGACCGCACGATCGGCTGGGGGATCGCGGCCGGAATCGGCGTCGCGGTCTGGCGCTTCGCTGCGCGTGACGAGGTCTGGATCGCCCTCGCCTCATTCCTCGGTGCGGTGATCCTGATCGGCCTCGTCACGGCCGTGGTCGTGGGGTCGACCGGGCTCACCCCGGGCAAGGCTGTGGTCGGCCTTCGCGTCGTACGACGCACCACTGGTCGCCCGATCGGCGTGATGCCCGCGATCGGGCGCTCGCTGGCGTTGGGTGTGGCGGGGATCCCCACTGTCGGCCTCGGCCTGGCCACGCTGGCCTGGACGGCCGCGGCCGACCCCACGAGGCAGCGGCGTGCCCTGCACGACCAGATCGGCGACGCCGTCGTGGTCGACGTCCGACCGATGCCGGTCGTGACCGACGAGGTCGACGACCGCCCGCAGCAGATCGTGAACCTCACCGCGATGCGCCTGGTGCCCGTCCCGGCGCCTGAGTCGATCCCGGTACCCACGCCCATGCCGGTGCCCGTCCCGGTCGCTGCCCCTGCTCCTGCGCCGGCGCCCGTCGTACGGCCGGCACCCGCTCCCGCACCCGTCCCGGCTCCCGCACCCGTCCCGGCCCCGGCCGCCCGTCAGGCCCCGGCAGCGGCACCTCCGGCCGCAGCGCCCGCAGCACCCACGCCCGCGGCACCCGTTGCCGCCGCGCCCCCGACGACCCGCTGGCGGGTGTCGTTCGATTCGGGGGAGGCGTTCGTCGTCGAGGGCCTCGCCCTCGTCGGCCGGCGCCCCGAGCCGCGTCCGGGCGAGCCGGTCCGGCACGTCGTACCCCTGCGGTCCTCGGACATGTCGCTGTCCAAGACCCACGCCCAGTTCCAGGTCGCACCCGACGGCGCGCTGGTCGTGATGGACCGTGGCTCGACCAACGGGTCGTTCGTCGTGCGTGGCGGCATGTCGAAGTCGCTCACGCCCGGGCGCCCGAGCACGCTGCTCGCGGGCGACGTCGTCCGGTTCGGCGACCGGATGATGCGCGTCGAACGAGCTGCTGGCTGACGGCTACAGCGCCGCCCACTCCCGCCGCAGCAGGCCGTAGACGGCCGTGTCGCCCCAGGTGCCGTCGCGATCGGCGAAGTCCTCGCGGGTGTGCGCCTCGTGGCGCATTCCCAACCGCTCGCACAGCGCCGCGGACGCGGTGTTGCGCGGGTCGAGCTGAGCCATCACGCGGTGCAGCGGGTAGTGCCCGAACGCGAGGTCGATGAGGGCACGCGCGGACTCGGTGGCGAACCCGCGGCCGGCGTGCTCCGGTGCGAAGACCCAGCCGAGCTCACCGATCGACGGGGCGTCGGCGGGGCCGTGGCTCGCGGTGAAGCGCAGCATCAGGTCGCCGACGAGCACGCCCTCGAACTCCACGGCCAGGGCGAGGAACTCCCCGACGGTCGAGGGTGCGGTCGCCCCGACGAGGCGACCCATCCGGTTGGTCAGGCCCTCGTCGTCGAGCGCGGGGAACGGCAGGTAGCGGGTCACCTCGGGCTGCGCGCAGTAGTCCCCGATCGCTGCGCGGTCGCTGGCGACCACGGTGCGCAGCACGAGGCGGTCGGTCCGCAACGGCAGCGGAGGGGGCGGAAGTTGCGGCGGTGACAGTTCGCTTCCCACGTCCGCGAGGGTACGACGTCCGCCCCGATCACCCACGCCCACTAACATGTGGGCTCGCGAGCCGTCAGGCGCGCGGCAACTGCGTGATCAGTGAGGAAGGTCGAGACCGTGCCGAGTGGCAAGGTGAAGTGGTACGACACGGAGAAGGGCTTCGGCTTCCTCTCCCAGGACGGCGGGGCGGACGTCTACGTCCGGTCCGACGCGCTGCCCGAGGGCGTCACCACCCTCAAGGCGGGCACCAAGGTCGAGTTCGGGATCGCCCAGGGCCGCCGCGGCGACCAGGCGCTCCAGGTCCGCCTCATCGACGCACCCGCATCGGTCTCCCGCAACCAGCAGCAGGCCCGCCGCAAGTCGCCGGAGGACATGGTCCTGATCGTCGAGGACCTGATCCGCCTGCTCGACGGCGTCGGCGAGGCCTACCGCCACGGCCGCCATCCCGATCGTCGTACGGCGCAGCCCGTCGCCAAGGTGCTCCGCGCCCTGGCCGACGAGCTGGAGCTGTGACGCCGTAGCCACTCAGGCGGGGACGGGCGGGCTCTGCTTGCTGCCCCGCTTGTGGGGCGCGCTGCGCAACACGAAGACCGCCCAGGCGGTCACCAGCACCGCGGCGAACGCCAGCCCGAAGTCGTTGACCGCGGGGTAGGACAGGATCACGCCGAGGAATCCGCCGACCACCCACGCCAGTTGCAGGGTGGTGTCGCCCTTGGCGAACGCGCTGGCATGGGCGCGTGCCGGGACGCCGGTCTGGATGGTCGAGTCGAGGGACACCTTGGCGAGGTACTGCATCAGCCCGACCGTCAGGCCGAGGATGACCAGCGGCAGTGCGCTGTAGACGATGGTCGCGAACAGCAGCGCCACGATGTCGGCGAGCAGCGCGACGACCACCATCACGACCGGGTTGATCTTGCGCGCGAGCGACGCGACGAAGATGCCGATCGTGTTGCCCAGCCCTGCGCCGCCGATCACCAGACCGAGCAGCACGGTCGACTTCGTCGTGGTCTCCCACCCCTCGAGGGGCTCGGTGGCCAGCACGAAGGTCATGAACATGGTGAGGAACCCCGAGAGCAGCCGGGGACCGCAGTTGGCGCGGAGCGCGAAGGCCACCTTCGGCGGCAGTCCGGTCGTACGACGTGCGCCGGTGACCGCGTCGCGCGGGGCCTCGACCGACTCCTCGCCCGTCGACGAGTCGACCTGTCCCGGCAGCAGGATCGCGGCGATGGTGCCGACGGCGAACACGACGAAGGCATAGCGGCAGGCCCACTCGGGGCCGATCCAGTAGGCCGCACCCGCGAGCGGGGCGGACACGCACGCCCCCACGACGCCGGCGAGGGCAACCCGGCCGTTCGCCTTCACCAGGGTGATCTCGTGGGGGAGCAGGCGGGGCACGGCCGAGGCCTTCGCGACGCCGTACGCCTTCGACGAGACGAGGACGCCGAGCGCGGCGACGTAGAACCAGGGTGAGCCGTCGGCGAGGGTCCCGGCCAGCACCCAGCACAGGAACGCGCGCAGGGCGAAGGTCGAGCCGATCGCCCAGCGCCGGCCGTGGCTGAACCGGTCGAGGAACGGTCCGATCAGCGGGGCGACGATGGCGAACGGCACCATCGTCAGGCCGAGGAACAACAAGACCGGCCCGCGTTCGCCGCTGGTGGCGCCAGCGAAGAAGACCGTTCCGGCCAGCGCGATGGCGAAGGCGGAGTCGCCGGCGGCGTTGAACGCGTGCAGCTCGATCAGTCGCTTGAGCCCGGACCGCTCGGCTCCCTGGGCGCCGGCGGCCTTGCGGGCCTGCCGGAACGTCGCACGGCTGGCGCGCCCGGTCACGGCGGCGGTGGCCTTGAGGCCGCGGGCCGTGGCCTTGGCGCCGGTCCCGAGCCCCGCCCCGACGGCACGCATCGACCCCGTTTCGGTCAGTTCGGCGTCCGACACCCCACCCGAACCGTCGCTCGGACCGTCGCTCGGAGGCGGCGGGGGAGGAGGTGGTGGAGGCGGATAGCTCACGACGTCCATCTTGCCTGCTGGTGTCGAAGCCACGCCCCCCGACTTCCCGGCACGTCCCCCGACGTGACGAGCATCGCCCGAATGAGGGATGCTGTGCCCCGTGTCCACACTCGAGCGCAAGTTGACCGACGCCGTCACGGCCGACGCCGTTGATGAAGCGCGCACCGCGCTGCTCGACGAGGTCGACGCCGCGGACGTCGGTGACCACCTCGGCCACCAGGTCGACGGCCTGCGGGTCGTCACCCACCTCTTCGCGTGCAACCGCAAGGGCTACCACGGCTGGCAGTGGGCGGTGACCCTCACCCGGGCGTCCCGCCAGCGCAAGGTCACCGTCGTCGAGGTCGTGCTGTTGCCTGGCGCCGAAGCGATCATCGCTCCCGCCTGGGTGCCCTACCGCGACCGCCTCCAGCCCGGTGACCTCTCGCCCGGCGACCTGCTGCCCGTCTCCGACGAGGACCCGCGCCTCGTGCCGACGTACTCCTTCGGCGACGACCCGCTCGACACCGACGAGAAGGCCCAGATCCGTGAGGTCGCCAAGGACCTCGGCCTCGGCCGGGTCCGCGTGCTCTCACCGGAGGGCCGC
>NZ_JBMCZA010000231.1:0-8030 GCF_048654705.1 Nocardioides sp. CPCC 206348 | reverse complement strand
GAGCGCTGGTACGACGGCGAGTCCGGTCCCGATGCCCCGATCGCGAAGTCGGCCCCGCACCAGTGCTACTCCTGTGGCTTCCTGGTCCGCCTCGCCGGCCCGCTGTCGGAGATGTTCGGCGTCTGCGCCAACGGCGACGCCAACGACGACGCCCGCGTCGTCGCCTTCCAGCACGGCTGCGGCGCGCACTCCGAGGTCCGCCTCAGCAAGCGCCAGCAGTCGCAGCCGCCGGCCCCGCCGGTCATCGACACCATCGGCACCGACGACCTAGAGGTCTTCTAGGCGCGAGACGCGTCTCGCGCCAGACTGAGCAGCCAGACGGCGTAGTCGTCGTCGACCGGGCGCAGGTCGTAGCCACCGAACCGGTGGTCGATCCGGAGACCCGCTGATGCTGCGTCGGCGATGAATTGGTCGGGGGAGTAGGGCCGGGCCGAGCTCGGCCCACCGCGGAGGTGGAAGCCCGCGAGGATCCGCCCACCCGGCGCCAGCAGGTCGCGCAGGCGCCGGAGCACGGCCACCTCGGTGCCGTCCGCGACGAAGGTCAGCACGTTCCCGACGCACACCACCAGGTCGAACCCGTCGGGTGCACCGGCTGCCGCCATGGCGTCGCGGGTGAGGGCGAGGATCTCGAGCGGCACCACGTCCAGTGCGGGGTAGGTCCGTCGCGACTGCTCCACGAGCTCGGGGTCGGGCTCGGCGGCGACCACGTGGTGGCCCTGTGCCTGGAGGTACCCGCCGACCCGGCCCATGCCGGAGCCCGCGTCGAGGATCCGCGCCCCGCGGTCGACGAGGGTGTCGGCCAGGCGAGCCTCGCCGTCGACGTCCTTGCCCTGGCTGATCAGCTCCGCGAAGCGCTCGCCGTAGCCGCTGTTCCTCGCCCCGCCGAGCGCCCAGCGGGTCGGTGGGAGCTCACTCGCCATCGGCGGCGCGCTCGGCCCTGATCCCGCGCCGGCGCTTGCAGTACTCGGTGCCGAGCAGGCCGAGGCCGACGCCGGTCAGGCACATCCACAGCAACCAGGTCTGGCCCTCCTCCTCGAGGCGGCCCCAGAACGGAAGCAGCCCGAGGAAGGCCAGCAGGAAGAGCCCGGTGCCGACCTGGACGGTCCGTACCCCGTCGACGTCGAGTGGTTCGACGGGGGCGATCAGGTAGGTGCGGTTGCCGATCTCGTGCTGGGTCGGCTGTTCGTCACGGAGCTCCACGGTTCGATCGTACGCCGCCTCGACAGTGCCGTGGGTGTGCCGTGCATGCGAACGGGAATAGTTACGCAAGGTAATGACTTAGACTAACGACATGCCGATTCTGGAGAAGCACGTGCGCTCGACAGCAGGGCTCGCCACTGAGCTCCGCTTCTCGGTCATGCGCCTGCGGCGCCGGCTGGTGCGCGAGCGCCACCCGGACAACGACCTCAGCCTGACCGCGATGGCGGTGCTGTGGGTCCTGCACGGTCGGGGCGACCAGACCGTGGGAGCACTGGCCACGCGCGAACAGGTGCGGCCGCCGACCATGACCCGCACCGTCACCGCACTGGGTGAGCGGGGACTCGTCGAACGCCATGACGATCCCGATGACGGCCGACAGGTCGTCGTACGCATCACCGACGCGGGACGCGAGGTCGTCCTCCGCGACGCCGCCCGTCGCGACCGCTGGCTGTCACGTCGTCTGGAGGAGCTCACCGCCGACGAACGCGACGTCCTGCGCCGCGCCGCCCCGATCCTCCAGCGGCTCGCCGAGTCCGAACAGTCCCTGTGACCGCCCACCCGCCCACCCGCTGACCGAAGGAGCCCACCACGAGCCCCCGATTCCGTTCCCTGGCCCACCACAACTACCGCCTGTACTTTGCCGGCAGCCTGGTCTCCAACATCGGGACCTGGATGCAGCGCATTGCCCAGGACTGGCTGGTCCTCACCATCCCCGGCAACGGCGGCACCGAGCTCGGCATCACCACCGGGCTGCAGTTCGTCCCCGTCCTGCTCCTGTCGCCGTACGCCGGCGTCGTGGCCGACCGCTTCTCGAAGCGCCGCCTGCTGCAGGTCACCCAGGCCGTGATGGCCGGCGCCGCCCTGACCCTCGGCGTGATCGCTGCGCTGGGGGTCGCCGAGACGTGGCACGTCTACCTGCTGGCGCTCGTCTTCGGCGTCGGTGCTGCCTTCGACGCGCCCGCCCGGCAGGCGTTCGTCTCCGAGATGGTCGGGACCGACGACGTGGCCAACGCGGTCAGCCTGAACTCGGCCGCCTTCAACGCCGCCCGGATGATCGGCCCCGCGCTGGCCGGGCTGCTCATCGGGCTGGGTGGCGGCGGCATGCGGGCGACCGGGTGGGTGATCCTCGTCAACGCCGTGTCCTACGCCGCGGTGATCCTCCAGCTGCGCCGGATGGATGCGGCCGAGCTGCACTCGCCGCGCCCCGTGGCCCGCGCCCCCGGGATGCTGCGCGCCGGCTTCTCCTACATGCGGAGCGAGCCGAAGATGCTGATGATCCTCGTGCTCGTGTTCTTCGTCGGGACCTTCGGCATGAACTTCCAGATCACCTCGGCGCTGATGGCGACCGACATCTTCGACAAGGGCGCGACCGAGTACGGCGTCCTCGGCTCGGCCCTCGCCGTCGGCTCGCTGACCGGGGCGCTGGTCGCTGCCGGCCGCACGCGGGTGCGCGTCCGGCTGCTGATGGTGGCCGCCGTCGCCTTCGGCCTGATCGAGATCGTGGCCGGCCTGATGCCGTCGTACCTCGCCTTCGTGCTGCTGTGCCCCCTGCTCGGGTTCTCGGTGATCACCGTGCTGAACTCCTGCAACGCCCTGCTCCAGGTCGAGTCCGACCCGGCCCTGCGCGGGCGCGTGATGGCGATCTACATGACCATCGTGATGGGCGGAACGCCCCTCGGCGCCCCCGTGATCGGCTGGATCGGGGAGCAGTACGGCGCCCGCTGGACCCTCGTCGTGAGCGGTACGCTGGTGCTCGTGGGGGTGGCCGCAGCGGTCGCCGTACGGGCTCTGGCGGAGCGCCGGGTGCGCCCGGGCGTCCCCCAGCCCGATCCGGCCGGTGCACCGGCATTTTGACCCCTCCCTGAGGGGCCGGTAATCTCGATTCTCGTGTCTGGGGTGACCCGGCACGTCGAGCATGCCCTCAACGCGATCACACCCCTCAGTTCGAGTTTTCCAGGGGAGCGAACGACCAGAGGCCACTCATTCGGCACGCAGTAACGCAACACATCCGTGCCCGGCAAGGCGCCGGCACGTGAGAGCAAAAGGAAAGGGAACCACCAGGTGCCCACCATTAATCAGTTGGTCCGAAAGGGCCGCCAGGACAAGGTGTCGAAGTCCAAGACGCCTGCCCTGAAGGGTTCGCCCCAGCGTCGCGGTGTCTGTACCCGCGTCTACACCACCACCCCGAAGAAGCCGAACTCCGCTCTGCGCAAGGTCGCCCGTGTGCGCCTGTCCAGTGGCGTCGAGGTCACCGCTTACATCCCGGGTGAGGGTCACAACCTGCAGGAGCACTCCATCGTGCTCGTCCGCGGCGGTCGTGTGAAGGACCTCCCCGGTGTTCGCTACAAGGTCATCCGCGGCGCACTGGACACCCAGGCCGTGAAGAACCGTAAGCAGGCTCGCAGCCGCTACGGTGCCAAGAAGGAGAAGAGCTGACATGCCGCGCAAGGGCCCCGCGCCGAAGCGGCCGATCGACATGGACCCGGTCTACGGGTCGCAGCTGGTGAGCCAGCTCGTGTCGAAGGTGCTGCAGGACGGCAAGAAGCAGGTTGCACAGCGCATCGTCTACACCGCGCTCGAAGGCACCCGCGAAAAGACCGGTATCGACCCGGTCATCACGCTCAAGCGTGCGCTCGACAACGTGCGCCCCTCCATCGAGGTCAAGTCCCGCCGTGTTGGTGGCGCGACCTACCAGGTCCCGATCGAGGTCAAGGGCACGCGTGGCACCACGCTGTCGCTCCGCTGGCTCGTGGGCTACGCCGCCGACCGTCGTGAGAAGACGATGGCCGAGCGCCTGCAGAACGAGATCCTCGACGCAGCCAACGGCCTCGGTGCCGCTGTGAAGAAGCGCGAGGACACGCACAAGATGGCCGAGTCCAACAAGGCCTTCGCTCACTACCGCTGGTGATTTCGTCGGAGCGGGCCCGCCACGGCGGCGCCCGCTCCGGCACCCACCTTCTCCATCCCAAGATCTAAGGAACGCTGACTCACGTGGCAGTCGACATCACGACCGACCTGAACGTCGTACGCAACATCGGCATCATGGCGCACATCGACGCCGGCAAGACCACCACCACCGAGCGCATCCTCTTCTACACCGGCATCACGTACAAGATCGGTGAAGTCCACGAGGGCGCGGCCACGATGGACTGGATGGAGCAGGAGCAGGAGCGCGGCATCACGATCACGTCCGCCGCGACGACCTGCTGGTGGAAGAAGCACCAGATCAACATCATCGACACCCCCGGCCACGTGGACTTCACGGCCGAGGTCGAGCGCTCCCTGCGCGTCCTCGACGGCGCCGTTGCGGTGTTCGACGGTGTCGCCGGTGTCGAGCCGCAGACGATGACGGTGTGGCGCCAGGCCAACAAGTACTCCGTGCCCCGGATGTGCTTCGTCAACAAGCTCGACCGCACCGGAGCGGACTTCTTCCGCTGCGTCGACATGATGGTCGAGCGCCTGAACTCCAACGTGCTGGTCCTCCAGCTCCCCATCGGCGCCGAGGGTGACTTCATCGGTGTCGTCGACCTCGTCGAGATGCACGCCAAGGTGTGGCGCGGCGAGACCGTCATGGGTGAGGACTACGTCGTCGAGGAGATCCCCGCCGACCTCCTCGAGCAGGCCCAGGAGTACCGCGAGAAGCTCGTCGAGACGGTCGCCGAGGCCGACGACGACATCATGGAGGTCTACCTCGAGGACGGCGACACGTTCGACGTGCCGACCCTCAAGGCCGCCATCCGCCGCGCGACCCTGGCCGACAAGCTCAACCCGGTCCTCTGTGGCACCGCCTTCAAGAACAAGGGCGTCCAGCCCCTGCTCGACGCGGTCGTCGACTACCTCCCCTCGCCGCTCGACATCGACGGCATCGTGGGTCACGACCCGCGCAACGAGGAGAAGGAGATCACCCGTCAGCCTTCCGACGACGAGCCGTTCTCCGGCCTGGCGTACAAGATCGCCACGGACCCGCACCTCGGCAAGCTGATCTACGTCCGCGTCTACTCCGGCAAGCTCGAAGCCGGTTCGACCGTGGTCAACTCGGTCAACGGCCGCAAGGAGCGGATCGGCAAGGTCTACCAGATGCACGCGAACAAGCGTGAGGAGATCGCGTCGGTCGGCGCCGGCCAGATCGTGGCCGTCATGGGCCTCAAGGACACCAAGACGGGTCACACGCTGTCCGACCCGAACAACCAGGTCGTCCTCGAGTCGATGACGTTCCCGGCCCCGGTGATCGAGGTCGCCATCGAGCCGAAGACGAAGTCCGACCAGGAGAAGCTCGGTACGGCCATCCAGCGCCTGTCCGACGAGGACCCGACGTTCGTCGTCAAGACGGACGAAGAGACCGGTCAGACCATCATCGCGGGCATGGGCGAGCTCCACCTGGAGATCCTCGTCGACCGGATGAAGCGCGAGTTCAAGGTCGAGGCCACTGTCGGCAAGCCGCAGGTCGCCTACCGCGAGACCATCCGCCGCAAGGTCGCGAACCACTCCTACACCCACAAGAAGCAGACGGGTGGCTCTGGCCAGTTCGCCAAGGTCGTCATCTCGCTCGAGCCGAACATCGACCCCGAGACCGGTCTCGGTGCGGGCTACGAGTTCGTCAACAACGTCTCGGGTGGACGCGTTCCGCGCGAGTACATCCCGTCCGTCGACAACGGCGGCCAGGAAGCCATGGAGTTCGGCGTCCTCGCCGGCTACCCCATGGTCGACGTGAAGTTCACCCTCGAGGACGGCGCCTACCACGACGTCGACTCGTCCGAGCTCGCGTTCAAGATCGCCGGCATCCAGTCGTTCAAGGAGGCCGCTCGCCAGGCGAAGCCGTGCCTGCTCGAGCCGATGTTCGCGGTCGAGGTCACCACCCCCGAGGGCTTCCTCGGTACGGTGATCGGTGACATCAACAGCCGTCGCGGCCAGATTCGCGCACAGGAGGAGCGTCACGGCGACATCGTCGTGAACGCCCTTGTGCCGCTGTCCGAGATGTTCGGGTACGTTGGCGACCTGAGGTCCAAGACCTCTGGTCAGGCGTCGTACTCGATGGAGTTTGACTCGTACGCCGAGGTTCCCACGAACATCGCCGACGAGATCATCAAGAAGGTTCGTGGCGAGTAGTCACCCGACTGCTCACCGCGTTGCCCTCGGCGCAGCACCCAACCAGTACGAGTCAAGTAACAATCCCAGGAGGAGCCAGCAATGGCTAAGGCCAAGTTCGAGCGGACCAAGCCGCACGTCAACATCGGCACCATCGGTCACATCGACCACGGCAAGACCACGCTGACCGCGGCGATCTCGAAGGTCCTGCACGACAAGTACCCGACCCTCAACGAGGCCTCGCCGTTCGACCAGATCGACAAGGCTCCCGAAGAGCGTCAGCGCGGCATCACGATCTCGATCGCGCACATCGAGTACCAGACCGAGGCGCGCCACTACGCGCACGTCGACTGCCCCGGTCACGCGGACTACATCAAGAACATGATCACCGGTGCCGCGCAGATGGACGGCGCGATCCTGGTGGTTGCCGCGACCGACGGCCCCATGCCGCAGACGCGTGAGCACGTGCTGCTCGCCCGCCAGGTCGGCGTTCCCGCCCTGGTGGTTGCGCTCAACAAGTGCGACATGGTCGACGACGAGGAGCTCATCGAGCTCGTCGAGATGGAGGTGCGCGAGCTCCTCTCCGAGTACGACTACGACGGCGACGACATCCCCGTCGTGCGCGTTGCTGCCTTCCCGGCGCTCCAGGGCGACGAGAAGTGGGGCAACTCGATCGGCGAGCTCATGGACGCCGTCGACGCGAGCATCCCGCAGCCCGAGCGTGAGGTCGACAAGCCGTTCCTCATGCCCGTCGAGGACGTCTTCACGATCACCGGTCGTGGAACCGTCATCACCGGTCGTATCGAGCGCGGCATCGTCAAGGTCAACGAAGAGGTCGAGATCATCGGCATCCGCGAGACCTCGCTGAAGTCGACGGTCACCGGCGTCGAGATGTTCCGCAAGCTGCTCGACGAGGGCCAGGCGGGCGAGAACGTCGGTCTGCTCCTCCGCGGCACCAAGCGCGAAGACGTCGAGCGCGGCATGGTCGTTGTGAAGCCGGGTACCACCACCCCGCACACCAACTTCGACGCCTCGGTCTACATCCTGTCGAAGGAGGAGGGCGGCCGTCACACGCCGTTCTTCAACAACTACCGCCCGCAGTTCTACTTCCGGACCACCGACGTCACCGGCGTCGTCACCCTCCCCGAGGGCACGGAAATGGTCATGCCGGGCGACAACACGGACATGGCCGTTGAGCTGATCCAGCCCATCGCCATGGACGAGGGTCTGAAGTTCGCGATCCGTGAAGGTGGCCGTACCGTCGGCGCCGGCCGGGTCACCAAGATCACCAAGTGATCTGACCTGATTCATCAGGAACCCCCACACCTTCGGGTGTGGGGGTTCCTGCGTTTCTGCTCTTTCTTGGTGGGGCGGCGCTGGCGCCTGCCGGACCCACCCCTCGCTGGCTTAGGAGCGGCCCCCGCCGTCGGCGCCCTGGCTTTCGCCATTGCGTGACCTTGGTACGACGGGCGCCGACGGCAGGGACCGAAGCGCCCTCGAGGGATGGGTCCGGCCTGCGCCAGCGCCGCCCTCTCGTTTTCGCTACCTCTCGTTCGGTCGGGAGAATGTGCGGGTGAATGACGGAGTGCGCCCGGCCCGGCCCCATCAGAAGTTGACCGAGGATGGTCGGCGGACGCGGGAGGTGTTGACCTATGCGCGGCGGGGGAGTCGGTTCACGCCCAAGCAGCAGCGGGGTTGGGACGAGTACGCCGACGGGTGGGTCATTCCGGACGAGGCGGTCGATG
>NZ_JBMCZA010000230.1:3882-6111 GCF_048654705.1 Nocardioides sp. CPCC 206348 | reverse complement strand
GGTACCGCGCAAGGGCGCGCACCACATGAGCGAAGGTCATCGTGGAAACCATGGCTGCGTACCGCAGTGCTTGGAGTTCCATGTGGCCGCCGTCAGCCGTGCGCTTCAACTCCACGACGACGAGCCGGCCCGTCTTGTCGAGACAGAGGAGATCGATCCTGCGCTGGACGCCCTCGAAGTCACCGAACTCCTCCGCCACGACGTAGAGATCGTCGCCGATGAGAGAGATGTGATCGCGCAGGGCAGCCTGGATGTGACTGCGCTCCTGAATGCCCGCGGCAGCGAATGTCGTCCGCTGAACCTTGACGAGTGACGTCGCGGTGACCGCGGCGTCGTGCTTCACATTGGTCATGTCGAACAGAGCCATCTCACCGTGATCCTTGCGTTGGACAATCCTCAGACATCATGCCCGGATCCGCTGCAAGGCAGCGGTGAAACCGGAGTTCGGTTGGGCTGACGGTAGAGCACCGCACACGGCCCGCAGCCCTTCTTCGAACGGCACGCCTCGCAGCATGGCGTACGCAATGCCGACCGTGGGGGTCCTGCTCTGCGCAGCCACGCAGTGCAAGAACACGACGTGCCCCTCGTCCCGTAGCGATGCCACCGTGCGGGCAGCATCAGCGAGGAGGAAGTCGAGGTTTGCGTTCGCCTTGGGGTCCGGCTGGTCGATCAGCCTGTAGACGACGTGCTCAACGTCGGGGCGGACTTGGTTGGTGCCGACCAGGCAGAGGCTGACTACCGCGGTGACCTCATTCGGCAGGTCGTCGAGGACGCCCGCGTCGCCGAGCCACACGCCGTCGTCGTACGGGTGCTGCACGAACGTCCGGTCGATTCCGTACGACGAGTAGTCGATGTGCCGGGCGACCGGCCAGTCGTAGATGCCAGGTCCCTTGTTGGCGGCCAGATACGCGAGCTCGACGAGTCGTTCACCGCGCAGCCCCGGGTAGCCGTGCAAGACGCGGCGCCACGCGGCGGGGACCGCGGATGCTCCCCACCGGGCACCGAGCAGCGCGCCGGCAATGGCCGCGACGGTGTCCGTGTCGTCGCCGATCGCGATCGCGGTGGCGAGCGCGTCACCGAACTGCCGGCACGCGAGACCGTCGGTCGGCACCGGCGTGTGGACGATCGCGGACCACGCCGCCTGGAAGGCAGCCACCACCCAACCGTTCGGATTGAAGTGACCGGGCTTCCGAGTCTCGGCATCGTCGATCCGTTTCGACCAGAACGCAGCACCCTCGTCGTCGAGTAGGTCGAGGCCGGCGCGGACGTCGTATTCGCCGTGCAGGATCGCGTGTCGGATCGCCAGCGACCAGAGCACGCACGCCTCCCCCGCCCGCGGGTCGTAGTGCGTCAGGGCGCTCATCTTGCGCGCCGCCTGGGCCACGGCATCGGGGTCGTCGAGGTGCGGCAGCGCGACAGCGGCGGTCCGCATCAGCGAGCCGTTGCCTGCAGTGTGGCCGGTGCGCTGGTGCAGGTCGTACGACGTCGCCAGCATCGTCGCGCTCGTCGGCTCGGGGCCGACTTCCCTGAGCACTCGACTCGTCTGGACGCCGATGTCGGAGGGACCCGTGTCGTACCAGTCACGGAACCGACGGGCGATCTGCGTGAGTGCCTCGTCGGTTCGCAGGTCGGCGCCGGACGCAGCGACGTCGGCGATGCACCACGCCATGGTCGTGTCGTCAGTCCACTCCCCCGGCGCGAAGTTGCCCAGGCCGCCGCCGATCATCGACGGTCCGTCGGGGCCCAGCCGAGCACTGCCGAACTCGTAGCCGGCGCCGAGTGCGTCGCCGACCGCCGATCCGAGGAGTGCGCCGCAAGCGCGGTCGAGCTGTGCTGAGGTGAGCTTGTCCATCAGGCAGTCCTTCCACCGACCCGGAGGGCCAGATCGTCGCGGGTCGTGGTCATCGCCGTCAGGAAGACATCGAGCATGGCATCGAGGTGGACAGGGACAAAGGGGAATCCTGGAACGAGAAGCCGCTGCCACACGGCTCGCTCGTGGAGTTCCCACTTCGCCCAGGCGTGGTCGCGGTTGAGGATGCCGATCTCCACGGCCGTGCCGCGGCGCGACCGCACCTCGTGCACGACCCGCGCCATGATCTCGATTGCAGGCTGGTCGGCCCGCACACGCACCCAGACCCTCTGGTTCATGTGCCCGAGGACGTAGTCACCGTCCTCGTCGATGAACGGCTCACCGTCGTACTTGTCCCGGATCACGCGGCCGACCAGTTC
>NZ_JBMCZA010000230.1:3692-3872 GCF_048654705.1 Nocardioides sp. CPCC 206348 | reverse complement strand
GGCCGTGCCGCGGCGCGACCGCACCTCGTGCACGACCCTCGCCATGATCTCGATTGCAGGCTGGTCGGCCCGCACGCGCACCCAGACCCTCTGGTCCATGTGCCCGAGGACGTAGTCACCGTCTTCGTCGATGACCGGCTCACCGTCGTACTTGTCCCGGATCACGCTGCCGACCAGTTG
>NZ_JBMCZA010000230.1:3336-3682 GCF_048654705.1 Nocardioides sp. CPCC 206348 | reverse complement strand
CCCCATGCCTGGCAGGTCAACAGGTGCGGGTGTGGGATCCCGAACACGTCGCGCAGCGCGAACACGACCTGGCTCGCGAGGGCGACGGCCTCGCCGACCGGCCGATCCGAGGCCCAGTTCAACGGGTCTCCGGCGTGGTCGTGCTGAAGCGTGAAGCCGGCGTCCTCGAGCAGCAGCCGACCGCGCTCGTCGAGCAGGAAGGAGCGGCCGAGGTAGGTGTTGCTGCTGATCTCACAGCGGAGCATGGTTCCGCTGCCGAACCCGGCGAACTGGGCGTACGGCGCTGTTCCGCTCTCGTCGTCGCCGGGCAGTTCGAGGATCAGGTGGTCGCGACCGTCCGGGTCGA
>NZ_JBMCZA010000230.1:2937-3238 GCF_048654705.1 Nocardioides sp. CPCC 206348 | reverse complement strand
TTCACCTCGTGGACTTGAGTCCTATCCCCGCCCCGGTGTCACCGTCGATCTCGCTGTGCTCACCGTAACGGGAGCCTCCGACACAACCCCCGAACTGAAAGTCCTCGTCCAGGACCGCGCCGAACCATCCGGCCGCGCCTTGCCCGGAGGCTTCATCCGTGAACGCTGGACCGTCGCTCAGACCGTCGAAGACGTGTTGCGCCGCAAGGTCGGCGTCGAGCCCACCGACGACGTACGACCCCGACTGCTGCGGCTCTTCGACGATCCCTCCCGCGATGACCGCACCTGGGTGATCTCAGCA
>NZ_JBMCZA010000230.1:0-2810 GCF_048654705.1 Nocardioides sp. CPCC 206348 | reverse complement strand
CGCTACGAGATCCGCTTCCGGTACGTCGACATCCACCCTGACCCCGACGGGTTCCTCCCCGAGCCCTTCACGCTCCACCAACTCCGCAAGGTCCACGAGGCCGTGGTGGGCGACGAACTCCACAAGGACAACTTCAACCGGCGGATGAAGCCGATGCTCGAGCCAGTGCTTCGCAAGGGCGAGCCGGTTCTCGCGACCAACCTGCGGGGCCGGCCGGCCGCGCTCTACCGGCGGACTGGCTGAAGTGCGACCGATGTGATCTTGATCGGCTCACCTTCCAGAGCGGCAAGTGCCGGGTTATCGGCGCTGACAAGCACGTCGAAGCTCCACTGGTCGACGGTGCGCGTCGACCGATCGCTGTTGACCTCAATCGCCCCATACGTGCCGTCCTGCTTTCGAAAGACGCCATCGTAGAACCGTGGGCTTGCGGACCCATCAACTCGCGCCAGCACCCCAGCCCGGACAACGTCGACATCATTCTGCTCTTCGAAGTCGCGTATCCCCTGCTCCTCCTGGGTCTGGTCGACGAGATCGCAAAGGGTCGACACGCAGAACCAGCGTTGCTCCGCAAGAGTGTCCGACGAGTCCGGGAGGCCACGCTCGACTGTTTCCCGATCAGGCCCACTGAGAAGCGTGAGGTCCTTGTGGACGGATGAAACCTCGTACCTCGTCGAGCCGTATTTGTAGATCACACGCTCCACGGGTACCGCCAATGCCGCAAGGAAAGCGTGGCCGTCAACAAAGTCAAAGGTTCCGTCACCGGTGGGCGTACCCGCGGAAAGAAGCTTCCCACCGTCACTGCTGTCGCTGACGGCACGACCTTCTCGGTCAACCCTCTTGCGGCCAGCCTTGACTCCGGCCTTGGCGCCAGCCTTCGCACCGGCCTTGGCACCGGCCTTGGCGCCACCTTTGGTACCAACCTTGGCGATTTTGGCGGCCGTTACGGCATGCCCGACGAAGGGCGCCATGGCCGACAAGGAAAGACCAGCATTGCTCCAGTCGCCCTCAATGCCGAACCAGACCGCGTTGATCCCGTCGGCTGTGTCGCCGACGAGCGGAAGCAGACCAACGATGTCGAGCGCAGAGTGACCCCAGCTTGCGATCGCGTGGCCGACCTCCTCGTACCAATGGTCAGGGTCCTGCCTTGCCTCGTCAGACTCCGCAGCCTCTCGTGCGGCTTGAAGGATACGAAGGTCACCCGCCGGCCCGATTGCGCCCTCGGCGTAGGAACCTCCCGTGGCTTGAATCGCAGACATCAGGGCCGTGTAGCCAGCTGTGACTCCCGAGGTATCACCACCGCCGAGCGAGGTCGCGTAGACGTGTTCAAAGAAGACGTAGGCCGAGAATGTGCCAACGGAGCGGTCACCATCTTGACCCAAGCTCAATGTCTTGGTGCCGTCCTGGAATCCGGCAAAAGCCCACCCGGCGGCTTCGGGATTGGCGGTCAACGCGGCCAACAAGGCGACCATGCCATCCGTGAGATAGGTACCGTCGGGGCTCGGAGCGTACTTCCCGCCCTTCTCCGTTCGCCCGGGCCACGGACCGGCATCCGGCGCCGGGATGGCGCCCGGAAAGCTTGGGAGCTGATTGTCCGGCTCATGCTCCCAATCCCAATAGGCCTTCGTCATCACCATCAGGAACTCCGTCGACCACCAGCCACGGGAGAGCACCAGGAGCAGGTTCTGCTTGTTGGCCACATCCTGAGCCACACGCTCGGCATTGCCAGAGGTGTCGGGGTACAGGCGTTCAGGCGTTGTCGTGGCCAAAGCAAAGTTGTCGGTCCATGACTCAGGGAGGGCCAGGTCACCCGTTCCATGAGTGGCCAGCGACAGAACGGCTGCAAGGTCCGCCAGCGCGCGCTCGTAAGTGGTTGCGTCCGAGTTCGCAGCGTCGTCATCGGCCACCAGGTCCGAGTCGTCCGCTGACGCGAGAATGTCGCCGAGGTCCCGAGGCGTGGCTCGCTTCGCGAAGTAGTAGGCAAACTCTGGATCAGCTCGGCGATCGCGCAGGTGCCGATCCAACTCGCCCAAGTCCCCGTTACGCAAAGCAGTGATGGCAGCGTTCGCGTCATCCCGGGCTTGCCTGGTTTCCAGGTACGGCAGACCCCAGACCTTGAGTCCCAAGCCAGCGACGAGCGCCAGCACGAGAAGTACCCCGAGCGAGCCGAGCAGTCGCCTATGGCGGCGCACGAATCGATACGACTCAGACTCGTCCGACCCCAACGTGTCTCCGGCCTGCGCTGACATGGTTCCCCCACAGATGTTCAACCGAGATGACCGCTGCTGGCGTAGGCCGACCGCGAGCCGACAGGCTACCGGCGATCTCCGACCGAAACGCGCGATTCTGTCCGCACACTCGAACAGGCTCCCGTCACGCATCGATGGTCGAAACGAGCACCCCAACACCGTGGACGAGTGCGTCCAAGCGGTGCGCAACGACATCCCGCCGAATCTCCAGCATCACTGCCCGGACCGCGTCGTTCGTGCCGTACTGCTCCAGAGGCACGTAGCAACCCCAGAACGGCGAGTTGAGGCCGACGTCGCCGGTGGGCGCAGTCGCCCGCATGGCGTCGAGCACTTGGTCGCGAAGATCGTCCGGCGTGTGGATGGCATCGGTGCCAACACAGATCTCCGGGCGCGGTCCGTCGGCGTGCAGTTCGTAGCGGTTCGGCACTAGCGGATAGGAATGGACGTCGATGATTGTCACCCGCCCATGTGCGGCCAACCGGTCGCGGACGAGTTGCGAAATCCCGTCGGCGTACGGGATGTAGAACTCATCGATCAGAGCCTGCCGTTGCTCTGGAGTGGGCG
>NZ_JBMCZA010000229.1:126604-127799 GCF_048654705.1 Nocardioides sp. CPCC 206348 | reverse complement strand
AAGGGCCGGTTCCGCACGGAACCGGCCCTTCGTCGTACTGCTTGCTCAGCTGAGGTGGCTCACGATGTCCTCGACCCGGTCCTTCGCGTCACCGAACAGCATCTGGCTGTTCTCGCGGAAGAAGAGCGGGTTCTGGACACCGGCGTAGCCGGCGGCCATGGAGCGCTTGAACACGATGACGTCCTTGGCGTTCCAGACCTCGAGCACCGGCATGCCGGCGATCGGTGAGGTCGGGTCCTCCGCGGCGGACGGGTTCACGGTGTCGTTGGCGCCGATCACGAGCACGACGTCCGTCTCCGGGAAGTCCTCGTTGATCTCGTCCATCTCGAGCACGATGTCGTAGGGCACCTTGGCCTCGGCCAGCAGCACGTTCATGTGGCCGGGCAGGCGACCCGCGACGGGGTGGATGCCGAAGCGGACGTTGACGCCCTTGGCCCGCAGCTTCGCGGTGAGGTCGGCGACCGGGTACTGCGCCTGCGCCACGGCCATGCCGTAGCCCGGCGTGATGACCACGGACGAGGCGTTCGACAGCAGCTCGGCGGCGGCCTCGGCCTGGATCTCGCGGTGCTCGCCGTAGTCCTTGTCGTCGCCCGCGGGGGCGGCGATGCCGAAGCCACCGGCGATGACGGAGATGAACGAGCGGTTCATCGCCTTGCACATGATGTAGGACAGGTAGGCACCGGAGGATCCGACCAGGGCACCGGTCACGATCAGCAGGTCGTTGCCGAGCAGGAAGCCCGAGGCGGCCGCGGCCCATCCGGAGTACGAGTTGAGCATCGAGACCACGACCGGCATGTCGCCGCCGCCGATGGAGGCGACGAGGTGCCAGCCGAGCGCGAGCGCCAGCAGGGTCAGGACGCCCAGGAGGATGTCCGCCGACGTGTTGTCGTGCGTCTCCAGCGAGACGTAGATAGCGGTCAGGATCGCGAACAGCACGAGCGAGCCGACGTTGATCAGGTTCTTGCCGGGCAGCATCAGCGGGGCCGACGAGATCTTCGCCGACAGCTTCAGGTTGGCGACGATCGAGCCGGTGAAGGTGACCGCACCGATGAAGATGCCGATGGCGACCTCGGCCTCGTGGATGTTGACCAGGCTGTCCATGGAGTCGTGCGAGCCGAGGATGTGACCGTTCCAGCCGATCAGCACCGCGGCGAGACCGACGAACGAGTGCAGGGCCGCGATGAGCTCGGGCATG
>NZ_JBMCZA010000229.1:126228-126538 GCF_048654705.1 Nocardioides sp. CPCC 206348 | reverse complement strand
GACCGCGGCCACCGTGGCGACGAGCGCGACGGCCATGCCGACGATGCCGTAGGTCAGGCCGTTCTTGGCCGACTGGTGCGTCGAGAGGCCTGCCAGCGACAGGATGAACAGCAGGGCGGCGACGATGTACGCCGCACCGGTGATGGAGGTGATGTCCATGGATCAGGCTCCCTTGCTGAACATCGCGAGCATGCGGCGCGTGACCGCGAACCCACCGAAGACATTGATCGACGCGAGCAGGATGGCGACGGCGGACATGCCGAGCACCAGCTTGTCGTCGGTGGCGACCTGCACCAGCGCGCCGACCACG
>NZ_JBMCZA010000229.1:125821-126118 GCF_048654705.1 Nocardioides sp. CPCC 206348 | reverse complement strand
GGCGCGGCGGCAGCGGCAGCCGGGGCGGCCGAGACCTGCACGGCCGGAGGCGGCCACGTCGACTCGCCTTCCTTGACGACCGTGATGCCGCGCTGGACGACGTCGTCGAAGTCGAGCGCCAGGGCGCCGTCCTTCTCCGGGGTCAGCAGCTTGAGCAGGTTCACGATGTTCGTGCCGTACAGCTGCGAGGTCTGGGCAGCCAGGCGACCCGCGAGGTCGGTGTAGCCGAGGATCGTGACGCCGTTGTCGGTCACGATCCGCTCGTCCGTGACGGTGCCGGTGGCGTTGCCGCCGTTG
>NZ_JBMCZA010000229.1:122845-125758 GCF_048654705.1 Nocardioides sp. CPCC 206348 | reverse complement strand
GGGCGTCCGGGGATCAGCGCCGTGGTGATGACGATGTCGGCCGCGCGGGCCTCCTCGTCGTACATCGTGGCGGTGGCCGCTTCCTGCTCGGCCGTCATCTCCTTGGCGTAGCCGTCGGAGGACACCTCGGACTCGAAGTCGACCTCGACGAACTGGGCGCCCATCGACTCGACCTGCTCGGCGACCTCGGGGCGTACGTCGAAGGCGCGCACGATGGCGCCCATGGCGGACGCGGCACCGATGGCCGCGAGGCCGGCGACACCGGCACCGACGACGAAGACGCGGGCCGGCGGGATCTTGCCGGCGGCGGTCACCTGGCCGGTGAACATCCGGCCGAACTCGTGGGCCGACTCGACGACCGCGCGGTAGCCCGCGACGTTCGCCATCGAGGACAGCACGTCCATCGACTGGGCGCGCGAGATCCGCGGCACCGCGTCCATGGCCAGCGCCGTGACACCGGCGGCCTGGAGCTGCTCGAGCAGCTCGGGGCTGCGCGCGGGAGCCATCATCGAGATGATCGTGGCGCCGCGACGGAGCCGGCCGATCTCCTCGGCCGAGGGCGCGTTGACCTTGACGACGACGTCAGCGGCCCACACCTCGTCCGAGGTCCCGACGCGCACTCCGGCGTCGACGAACGCGGAGTCGGGCTGGTCGGCAGCGTTGCCGGCTCCCGACTCGACGACGACGTCGTAGCCGAGGTTGGTCAATTGAGTTACGGTCTTCGCGGTCGCCGCAACCAGGGTTTCACCCGGTTTCGACTCGCGGGGGATGCCGATGAGCATCGAGCCTCCAGCCATTCGTGGATACAGCGCCGCTCAACCTACACAGCCGTTGGCCTGTGAGGTCCCCGTCTTACGTGTGACGTCCGTCTACAAGGTCACATGCCCGGTGGGCCGGACCTCGGCTCAGCCCCCGGCGATGCCGTAGAGCCGGTCGCCCGCGTCCCCGAGCCCGGGCACGATGTACCCCTTCTCGTTCAGCCGCTCGTCGAGCGCCGCGGTGACCACCGTCACCGGGATGGCCAGGTCGGCGAGCTCCTCCTCGAGCCGGGCGACGCCCTCGGGAGCGACGAGGAGGCAGACCGCGGTGATGTGATCGGCCCCCCGGTCGACCAGGAAGCGGATGGCCGCGGCGAGGGTTCCGCCGGTCGCGAGCATCGGGTCGAGCACGTAGCACTGCCGTCCGGACAGGTCGTCGGGCAGCCGTTCGGCGTACGTCGCGGCCTCGAGGGTCTCCTCGTTGCGGACCATGCCGAGGAAGCCGACCTCGGCCGTCGGCAGCAGCCGCATCATCCCGTCGAGCATGCCGAGCCCCGCCCGCAGGATGGGTACGACGAGGGGCCGGGGCGTCGCGAGCCGCGTCCCCGTCGCCGGGGACACCGGCGTGACGATCTCGCACGGCTCGACCCGGACGTCGCGGGTGGCCTCGTAGGCGAGCAGCGTGACCAGCTCGTCGGTGAGGGACCGGAAGGTCGGTGAGTCCGTCTCCTGGTCCCGCAGCACGGTCAGCTTGTGGGCGACGAGTGGGTGGTCCACCACCTGGGTGCGCATGAGCGGCAGCCTAGTCCCCGCCCGGTGGCCGATGCGGTTGCGAGGAATCCCCTAGCCCTGTGGGGGTTCGCGTGTCACCCTGATGCCATGCCCGCAAGCGACGCGATCGACTTCGCGCTGGCCGCCTACCGTGAGGAAGGCGTCTGGCAGGTTGCCGAGCTGACCCCCGACCACGCGGTCGATGTCGAGACCCTGGCCTCGGCCCTGCGCCGGTTCCCGGGCGACGGGGGAGCGGTCGGGCTGGTCGCGGTCGACGAGGACTTCTTCGTCGTGGTCCGTGTCGCAGGCCCCCGCACCCGGGTGATGCTGTCCGACGTCAGCGCCGCGACCGAGTGGGAACTGGCGGCCACCGTCGTCGAGCACCTCGGCCTGCCGCTGGTCGACGACGAGGACGACGCCGAGCCCGCGGGCGATCTCGAGCTGCTCAGCGACCTCGGTGTCGACGCGATGGACCTCGCCGAGATCCTCGACGACGACGAGCTCTACCCCGACGAGATGCTGTCCGAAGTGGCCCGTGCCCTCGGCTTCGGTGACCTGTTCGACGACGTCGTCGGACTCACCTCGGCGTGACGTCCGTTCCACCGGCCGGGCAGTCCTGGCTGGAGCCGATGCGCGCCGCCCTCGCGCTCGCACAGGAGGCCGTCGCTTCGGGTGACGTGCCGATCGGCGCCGTCGTGGTCGATCCGGACGGCGTGGTCATCGGCACCGGCCGCAACGTGCGCGAGCAGGATGCCGACCCCACCGGCCATGCCGAGGTGGTCGCCCTGCGGGCCGCGGCCCGGGTGCGCGGCGAGTGGCGGCTGACCGGCTGCACGCTGGTGGTCACCCTCGAACCGTGCACCATGTGCGCCGGCGCCGTCGTGCTGTCGCGCGTCGACCGCCTGGTCTTCGGTGCGTACGACGACAAGGCCGGTGCCGTGGGTTCGCTGTGGGACGTCGTACGCGATCGACGGCTGAACCACCGTCCCGAGGTCGTCGCCGGCGTGCTGGCGGACGAGTCGGCTGCGCTGCTCGACAGCTTCTTCGCCGAGCAGCGCCGATGAATCCGGTCGCCGGGGACGGTCTGTCCCGGGCATGACCACTCTCGATCTCGGGCCCGCGACCACCACTCTCCGGGGCCTGGTGGCGTCGGTGACCGACGACCAGCTCACCCTCACGACGCCGTGCACGGAGTACGCCGTCGGTGACCTCGTCGAACACATCGGCGGCCTCGCCGTCGCCTTCACCGGTGCGGCCCGCAAGCAGCAGGCGCCCGGGTCCGGCCAGGGTGGCAGTGGCGACGCCTCCCGGCTGGAGCCCGGCTGGCGTGATCGCATCGACGCCGACCTCGCGGAGCTCGCCGAAGCCTGGCGGGACCCGGCGG
>NZ_JBMCZA010000229.1:122596-122778 GCF_048654705.1 Nocardioides sp. CPCC 206348 | reverse complement strand
CACGGCTGGGACCTCGCCACCGCGCTCGGTCAGCCGTTCGTGGCGACCGACGCCGACGTCGCCGGGTGCATGGCGTTCGCCGAGCCGTTCTCGACCCCGGAGGCGGCCGACCAGCGGGGCACCGCGTTCGGGCCCGTCGTCCCGGTGGCCGACGACGTCCCGCCGCTGACGCGACTGCTGGC
>NZ_JBMCZA010000229.1:121497-122545 GCF_048654705.1 Nocardioides sp. CPCC 206348 | reverse complement strand
GGCTCGCGTCAGCCGAGCGAGGCCGCTTCCGCGGCGAGCTTGCTGATCCGCTCCCAGTCACCGGCCGCGACCGCATCGGCGGGCGTGATCCAGCTGCCTCCGACACACCCGACGTTCGACAACCCGAGGTAGGTCGGCGCCGAGTCGACGGTGATGCCGCCCGTCGGGCAGAAACGGGCCTGGGGCAGCGGGCCCGCGACGGACTTGAGGTACGGCGCGCCGCCGGCCGCCTCGGCCGGGAAGAACTTCATCTCGGTGAGCCCGGCGTCGAGGACCCGCATCACTTCGGAGACGGTCGACGTACCGGGCAGGAACGGCACGCCGGTCTGCACCATCGCGGCCAGCAGGTCGGGGGTGAGGCCGGGGGAGACGAGGAACCGGGCGCCGGCCGCGACCGCTGCCGCTGCCTGGGCCGGCGTCGTGATGGTGCCGGCGCCGAGCATGATCTCGGGCACCTCGTCGGCGATCGCGCGCAGGGCCTCGAGCGCGACGGGGGTGCGCAGGGTCAGCTCGATCGCCGGCAGGCCGCCGGCCACGAGCGCCCGGGCCAGCGGGACGGCCGCGGCGAGGTCATCGATCACGACGACCGGCATCACGGGGACGACGTCGAGGACGCTCTCAGGAGTGGACAAGGCGGACCTCCAGGTCGGCGGCGGGTGCGGGGAAGACCGAGGCGCCCTCGTCGGCCGGTCCGACGGTGGTGCGGAAGGCCGCGAAGAGCTCGCGACCGGTGCCGGCCCACTCGTCACCGGTGGGCGCCTGCCCGGTCGGTGCCCGATGGGCCAGGTCGGCGTCGATGGTGAGGGTGCCTGCGTCGGAGTCGAGCGTGATCAGGTCGCCGTCCTGCACCCGCGAGAGCGGCCCGCCGAGAGCGGCCTCCGGCGTGACGTGGATGGCAGCGGGCACCTTGCCCGACGCGCCGGACATCCGGCCGTCGGTGACGATCGCGACCCGCTGTCCCCGGTCCTGCAGCACCCCGAGGGCGGGCGTCAGCTTGTGCAGCTCGGGCATCCCGTTGGCCGCAGGTCCCTGGTAGCGGATCACCGCT
>NZ_JBMCZA010000229.1:120815-121487 GCF_048654705.1 Nocardioides sp. CPCC 206348 | reverse complement strand
TCCTGCAGCACCCCGAGGGCGGGCGTCAGCTTGTGCAGTTCGGGCATCCCGTTGGCCGCAGGCCCCTGGTAGCGAATGACCGCGACGAGGTCCTGCCCGTCGAGCTTGCCGTCGGCGAAGGCGAGCAGGAAGTCGTGCTGGTCGTCGAAGACCCGCGCCGGCGCACTGACGAAACGGTGCTCGATTGCCACCGCCGACGTCTTGACGACGCCCGTGCCGAGCGGGCCCTTGACGACCTTCACGCCGCCGTCGGCGGCGAACGGGTCGGAGGCCGGGCGCAGGACGTCGAGGTCGAGGCTCTCGGCCGGACCGGGACGCCACGTGACGTTGCCGTCGACGAGCACCGGTTCCTCGGTGTAGCGCCGCAGGCCGGGGCCGACGATCGTCTCCACGTCCTCGTGCAGCAGGCCCGCGTCGAGGAGGGTGCGGACGAGGAACCCGATGCCGCCGGCCGCGTGGAAGTGGTTCACGTCGGCGGCGCCGTTGGGGTAGATCCGGGCCAACGACGGCACCACGGCGGACAGCTCCGCCAGGTCGTCCCAGGTCAGCAGGATGCCCGCGGCACGGGCGATCGCGACGAGGTGCAGCGTGTGGTTGGTGGAGCCGCCGCTCGCGAGCAGGGCCACGCACGCGTTGAGGATCGCCTTCTCGTCGACCATCTCGCCGAGCGGG
>NZ_JBMCZA010000229.1:118526-120781 GCF_048654705.1 Nocardioides sp. CPCC 206348 | reverse complement strand
GCCGCGGCGGCGCGGGTGAGGGCCTCGCGCAGGGGCGTGCCCGGGTTGACGAAGGACGAGCCCGGCAGGTGCAGCCCGAGCACCTCCATCAGGAGCTGGTTGGAGTTGGCGGTGCCGTAGAAGGTGCACGTCCCGCGCGAGTGGTACGACGCCGCCTCGGCCTCGAGCAGCTCCTCACGCCCGACCTTGCCCTCGGCGAAGAGCTGCCGCACGGCGGCCTTCTCCTTGTTCGGGAGTCCCGACTCCATCGGGCCGGCAGGCACCCACACGGCGGGCAGGTGGCCGAAGGACAGCGCACCGATCAGCAGGCCGGGCACGATCTTGTCGCAGACGCCGAGCAGCAGGGCGCCGTCGAACATGTCGTGAGAGAGCGCGATCGCGGCGGACATGGCGATCAGGTCGCGGCTGTAGAGCGAGAGCTGCATGCCGTCGCGGCCCTGCGTGACGCCGTCGCACATCGCGGGCACGCCGCCGGCGACCTGGGCGAGTCCGCCGGCACGGATGACGGCGTCCTTCAGGACGGGCGGGTAGTCGCCGTACGGCTGGTGGGCCGAGAGCATGTCGTTGTAGCTGGTGATGATCGCGAGGTTCGGCTTCTGGCCTCGGGCCAGCTCGGTCTTCTCGGATCCCTCGGCGGCGGCGAAGCCGTGCGCGAGGTTGGCGCACGCGAGACGGCCACGGGCCGGACCGCGGACCGCCGCGGCGCGGATTCGCCGGAGGTAGGCCGCACGGGTGGGTGCGCTGCGCTCGGTCAGCCGACGGGTGACGTCGTCCAGGACCGGATGGAGGGGTGGGTTCATGTGCTGGTTCACGTGCTGGGCTCCTGCCAGGTGTGGCCGTCGCGCGCCAGCAGCCGTGCCGCGGCGGCGGGGCCGTTGGTGCCGGGGTGGTAGCGGACCGGCTCGACGCCGTCGCGCTGCCACTGGTCGAGGATCGGTTCCACCCAGGACCACGCGGCCTCGACCTCGTCGCGGCGCATGAAGAGGGTGGGGATGCCGCGCATGACGTCCATGAGCAGGCGCTCGTACGGGTCGGGGCACCGCTCGTCGAAGGTGTCGGCGTAGCTGAGGTCCAGCGACGCGGGGTGCAGCCGGATGCCACCGGGGCCGGGGTGCTTGGCGGTCAGGTGGAGCTGCATGCCCTCGTCGGGCTGCATCCGCACGGTGAGCCGGTTGGGAGTCGTGGTGCCCTCGCTGTGGGGGAACATCGCGTGCGGCGGCTCCTTGAAGACGACCTCGATGGTCGACTCCTGGCGGGCCATCCTCTTGCCGGTGCGCAGGTAGAAGGGGACGCCTGCCCAGCGCCAGTTCTGCACCTCGGCGCGCAGCGCGACGAAGGTCTCGCTGGTGCTGGGGTGCCCGAGCTCCTCCCCGTACGTCGTGTACTGCCCGCGCACCGTGTTGCGGTCCACGTCGGCGCCGGTGAGCGGCACCAGGGCGCGCAGCACCTTGAGCTTCTCGTCGCGCACGGGGTCGCCGCCGACGTACGTCGGGGGCTCCATGGCGACCAGGCAGAGCAGCTGGAGCAGGTGGTTCTGGACCATGTCGCGCATCGCGCCGGCCCGGTCGTAGTACTCGCCGCGACCGGCGACGCCCAGGGTCTCGGACACGGTGATCTGCACGTGGTCGACCCACCGGGAGTTCCACACGGGCTCGAGGAAGGTGTTCGCGAAGCGGGTGACGAGGAGGTTCTGCACGCTCTCCTTGCCGAGGTAGTGGTCGATGCGGAAGATCTGCCGCTCCTCGAAGACCCGACCGACGGCGTCGTTGACGACGCGGGAGGAGGCGAGGTCGGCTCCGATCGGCTTCTCGAGCACGACGCGGCATTCGGGGGTCACCAGTCCGAGGTCGTCGAGACGACCGCAGATCGGGCCGAAGAGGTCGGAGGCGACGGCGAGGTAGTAGACGCGGATCGGGCTCTCGTCGGGTCCCGCGGTCCGCGCCGGGTTGTCCTTGAGTAGTCCGTGCAGGCGGTCCCACCCCTCGGGGGAGGTGGCGTCGAGCGCGAGGTGGTGGAGCCGGCTGACCAGCCGGTGGACGGCGCCGGCCTCGAGGTGGTCCTCGGGAACGTGCTCGAACAGGGCCTGGGTCACCAGGTCGCGGTAGGCGTCGTCGTCCAGGTCATGGCGGGAGACGCCGACGATCCGGGTGTCGGGGTGCAGGTGTCGCTGGCGCTCGCGCTCGTACAGGCCGGGAAGCAGCTTGCGGAGGGCGAGGTCGCCGGTGCCGCCGAAGACGGTGAAGTCGCAAGCCGGG
>NZ_JBMCZA010000229.1:117483-118458 GCF_048654705.1 Nocardioides sp. CPCC 206348 | reverse complement strand
AGTGGTCGCGCCTCCACCCGGGCCGACCTGCGTGCCGTCACCGGGCTGTCCCGCACGGCTGTCGTGGCCCGGGTCAGCGCGCTCGCCGACTCCGGCCTGCTGCGCATCGGCGCCGAGCTGGCCTCCACGGGTGGGCGGCCCGCCGGGAGCCTGGTCTTCAACACCGACGCGGGCACCGTCCTGGCGGCAGCCATCGGTCGCTCCCGCTCCCAGGTCGCCGTCTTCGACCTGGGCGGCACCGAGCTCGCCTCCTCCGCCGTCGACCACGAGGTCGGCGCCGGCCCGGAGGACGTGATGCCCGGAGTCGCCGACCAGCTGGCGCAGCTGCTCACGCCCGACCTGCCCCCGGTGCTCGGCATCGGTTGCTCGCTCCCCGGCGTCGTCGACTGGGAGCGTGGCGTCAGCGTCGACACGCCCGTCATGGCCGGCTGGGACGGCGTCCCCCTGGCGCCGTACCTCTCGCGGGTGGCGGACGCCCCGCTCTTCCTCGCCAACGACGCCGACACGCTCGCCCGGTCGGAGTTCCTCGGGCATGCCCGCGAGATCAAGGACCTGCTGGTCCTCAAGGCGTCGACCGGTCTCGGCCTCGGCGTGCTCGCCGACGGCCGCATCGTCAGTGGCGCACGCGGGGGCGCCGGCGACCTCGGGCACACCAAGGTGAGCGAAGCCGCCGGTCGTCCGTGTCGCTGCGGCGACGTCGGCTGTCTCGAGACGATCGCCTCCGGATGGGCGCTGGTCGCGCGACTCCAGGAGGAAGGTCGCGACGTCGGGCACGTGCGCGACCTCGTCGCCCATGCCCTGGCCGGCGACGCAGAGGCCAAGCAGCTGCTGCGCGAGAGCGGGCGACAGGTCGGCGAGCTGCTGGCCGTCGCCATCAACCTGCTCAACCCCCAGGCGGTGGTCCTGGGCGGCGACATGGCCGCGGCGTACGACGTCTACGCCGCCGGGGTGCGCGAGTCCGTCTACGCCCGGTCC
>NZ_JBMCZA010000229.1:110770-117452 GCF_048654705.1 Nocardioides sp. CPCC 206348 | reverse complement strand
ACGTACGGCGACCGCGCCGGCCTCGTGGGATGTGCGGCCCTGGCGCTGGACGCCGTGCTCAGCCCGGCCGCGATCGACGCGCGCCTTGCCCTGGCCCGGGCGCTACCACCGCGGGTGGATCTGGTCCCGTAGTCGCGCGTCGTAGATGCCGCGGACTCCGTTGAGGAACGCGGCAGGGAGCGGGCCGAGCGCGCCGGCGGCGGCGTTGCCCCGCGCCTGTTCGACGCTGCGGGCGCCGGGGATCACGGTGCTGACGCCGGGCTGCTGCGCGCACCAGGCGAGCGCGGCCTGGGCAGGCGTGACCCCGTCGCCGAGCGTGTCGCGGACCAGGTCGCTGAACTCCCGCGCTGCCGCTACGCCGGTCCGGTAGTCCACGCCGGAGAAGGTCTCGCCCACGTCGAAGGCGCTGCCGTCGCGGTTGTAGGTGCGGTGGTCGTCCGCCGGGAAGGCGGTCGTGTCGTCGTACCGACCCGAGAGCAGGCCGGAGGCCAGCGGGACCCGGGCGATGATGCCGACCCCCGCAGCGGCCGCTGCGGGCAGCACCTCGTCGAGCGGCTTGAGCCGGAACGCGTTGAGGATGATCTGGACCGAGGCGACCCCGGGTCGCGCGATGGCGGAGAGCGCCTGGGCGCAGGTCTCGACGCTGACGCCGTACGCCGCGATCATCCCGTCGGCGACCAGCGCCTCGAGCGCGTCGTACGTCGCGTCGTCATCGATGACCGCAGACGGCGGGCAGTGCAGCTGCACCAGGTCGATCCGGTCGACGCCCAGGTTGGTGCGCGACCGCTCGAGCCAGGCCCGGTAGTTCTCCGGCGTGTAGTTGCCCGGGACCTGCTCCATCCGGCGCCCCATCTTCGTGGCAACGGTGAAGCCGTCGTCGCGGTGAGCGGCGAGGAAGCGGCCGACGATCTGCTCGCTGCGTCCGTCGCCGTACACGTCGGCCGTGTCGTAGAAGGTGACGCCGCCCGCGGCCGCCTCCTCGAGCACGGCCCGCGCGTCGGCTTCGGTCACCTCGCCCCAGTCGGCGCCGAGCTGCCAGGTGCCGAGGCCGATGGCGGAGACGTCCACCTTGGCCCGGTCGAAGGTGCGCTGTTCCATTTGTCGACTCCTACCTCTTGGCCTTGACCCGCACCGCGGCCGTGTCGTCGCTGCCCACGGTGGCGGACCCGGCGTAACCCGCCTTGATCGTGTGTACACCCCTGCGGAGGGTGATCACGACCCGGGCGACGCCGTTGCGCAGCACCGGTCGGGCGACCACGCGGCCGTCGACCTTGACCACGACCCGGCCGGTGGCCAGCACGGTCGAGGGCGATGTCGCGACGGTGACCTTCACGGTGATCCGCTGGCGGGGGCGCGGCGTGGTGTCGGACAGCTTCAGCAGCGTCGTGGCGCCGGCTCGCTTCACCGCCGCCGTCTGCAGCGAGGTGGCCGTGCCGCTCAGGCCCGTGGGAGCAGTGGCCGTCACGCGCACCGTGAGCCGGCGTCCGACGTCGGCCGCGCGCGGCGTGTACGTCGGTGCTGCCGCACCGCTGATCGCGACGCCGTTGCGCATCCACCGGTAGCTGTAGGTCAGGCCCGGGGTGTCCCAGATGCCCGGTCCCGCGGTCAGCTTCCGCCCCACCTGGGGTGTCCCCGAGATCGTCGGCGCGGCTTCGTTCACCGGCGCGACCGGGGGCGTCTCCAGCGGGTCGATGCTGCTGAGGGTCGGCGTCACCTTCTGGATCAGCCCGTCCTCGCCGAAGGTGAGCCGGTCGATGGTGGTCTCCCGGTGGTTCCCGTCGCCTCCCGGTGACGAGAAGGTGGGCATCGCGAAGCGGTGGTAGGCGATGTACCAGTCGTCGGTGCCGGGCACCTGGATGATCGAGCTGTGGCCGGGGCCGAGGATGCCCTGGGAGACGTCCTTCTCGAGGATCACGCCGCGGTAGGTCCACGGGCCGTTGATGCTGGTCGAGGTGGCGTAGCCGACCCGGTAGTTCGGCGAACCGGTGTCGTCGATCGCGTACGTCAGGTGGTAGATCCCGTTGCGGTGGTTGAGGAACGTCCCCTCGCGGAAGCTGGTCAGCCCGCTGATCCCGCTGATCGTCTCCTGCTTGATCGACAACATGTCGTCGGACAGCTCGGCGTACACCGGGGAACCGTTGCCCCAGAACAGGAAGTACTTGCCCGTCACCGGGTCCTGGAAGGCGGCCGGGTCGATGGCCTGGCCCGACGTCACGGCCTCGTTGTTGAGGATCATCGCCTGCGGCTGCGCGGTGAACGGCCCCTCGGGGCTGTCCGCCACGGCGACACCGATGGTCTTGCGGTTGTACGTCGGGTTGTGGCCCGAGAAGTAGAAGTAGTACTTCCCGCCCCGCTCGATGATCGTCGGAGCCCACGCGTTGCCGCTCGCCCACGGGACGTTGCCGTTGGCGCCGTCGAGGGTGAGGAAGGGCTCCTCGGACCGGGTCCAGTCGACGAGGTCGGTCGACTTCCAGACGTAGAACTCCTTGCCGCCCCAGCCGGCGAAGCCGTCGGTGGTGGCGTAGAGGTAGTAGACGCCGTCGAACTCGGCGATGTTCGGGTCGGCGTACAGCCCGGGCAGCACCGGCGACTTCATCTGGACGGCGCGCACGGTCCATTCCCGGGTCGCGCCCGAGGGGGCGGTCACCGTCACGGTGCGCGGAGCCGAGTAGTCCGCCGGTCCGTCCACGTCGAGCGTCGAGCCCGCCTTGACGTCGTACGACGGGTCGAGGCCGGTGAGGCCGGTGCCCGGAGTGACGGGCAGGGTCACCGTCGAGGTGGCGCTGTCGACGATGGCCGGCACCTTGAGGCTGGGCAGGTCGACACCGAGGATCGCGGTCGGGTCGGCTGCGAGGTCGCGGACCTCGGCGGTCGTGAGTGCCCGGTTGTAGATCCGGAAGTCACGGACCGCGCCCTTGAGGTACTTGTCGCCGCTGTAGACCGAGCGGCCGATGTAGTTGGCTGCCGTGTCGCCGTCACCGATGTCGCCCGGCTTGATGGTCACACCGGTCTTCTCGCCGACCTTCACGCCGTCGAGGTAGAGCGTCGCGGTGCCGTCCTGGAGCGTGTACGTCAGGGTCTTCCACACGTCCCGGGCCAGGGCGTTGCCACTGGTCGCGGTCTGCTCGGTGGTCCAGTTGGCGCTCGCGATCGAGGTTCGGTAGGCACTGTTGCCCGTGGTGAACAGGTAGCCGTTGCCGGTCCCGCCTCCGTCGGTGTTGCCCATGCCCCAGATGAAGTACGGCGTCGGCTGGGTCGGGTCGACCTTGACCTCGGTCGACACGGTGATCGCGTCGAGCCCGGCCATCATGTCGTCGGGGAGCTTCACGTGGCCGTTGGTGCCGCCCAGGTTCAGCTGCCCGTCGGCCCAGGTCGCGTCGCCCGACACCGTGCCGTCGTACCCGTGGCCCGAGCTGTCCGCTGCGGTCGTGCCCGTGGTGGCGTCGAGCTCGTAGTGCGCCACGAGGCCGTCCTCGTTCGCCTCGACCGGGGTCGGCGGCTCGGGGATCACGATGCCCTCGCGCAGGCTGTCGAGCTCGGCCTTGGTCACCGGGATCACGGTGCCGTGGCGCGGGCTGCCCGGCAGGTCGTAGACGGCAGGGACCTGCCAGTTCGGCTGGGTGAGGTCATCGGTGCCGAGCGGGATGTAGCCGCGGCCGCCGTACTCGTCGACGAAGAGGTAGAAGTCGTTGCCCGAGGTGTCACCCGGGTTCGCCTTGAAGACGGTCGGTCCCTCGACGGCACCGGTGCCGGCGTCGCGCCCGATGCAGGAGTCCTGCATGGCCCACGCGGGGTTGCCGGGCAGGTCGACGGCGGTCAGCTGGTCGGCCGTCTCCTGGATGATGTCGGAGCAGCCGGTGCCACCGCCGCCCTCGTCTTTGGTGAAGCGGTAGTAGTGGCCGTCCTCGCGGACGACGGTCGAGTCGATGCGGGACTCGCCCCGGTCCTGCCAGATCTGCGGCTCGCTGAAGGTCACGAAGTCCCGGGTGGTGGCGTAGAGCATCCGGTTGTAGGTGCTGCCGGTGTGGTTCGGGTCGTTCTCGGCGTACAGCTTCGAGGCCCAGAACACGACGTACTGCTGCAGGTCCTCGTCCCAGTAGGCCTCCGGGGCCCAGGTGTTGCCAGCGGTGGGCGGCGAGATCAGCACGTGGCGCTGCGCGGACCAGGTCTTGAGGTCGGTGGACTCCCAGACCTCGAGGTAGCGGCTGCCCGTGCGCTGGGAGCGGTCCCAGTCGCCGTTGCGTCCGATCGAGAGGTCGGTCGCGATCAGGAAGAACCGGTCACCCTCGGGGGAACGGATCAGGAACGGGTCGCGCAGGCCCATCTCGCCCATGGTCGACTCGAGCACCGGCTGGCCGTTGTTGAGCTCGTCCCACTTGAGGGCGTTGTTGCCGCGGCTGGCAGCGAAGTAGATCTTCTCGCCGGGGATGCTGCTGGCGGTGAAGTAGCTGAAGGCGTACCCCTCGTACGGCGCTGCCGCGGGCAGCTCCCGCACGGTGAGGGTGATGTCGCGGGTGGCGGAGGCAGCCCCGACCGTGACGGTGGCGGTCAGGACCACCGTGTCGTTGCCTGCGCCGTGTGCCGGACGGTGCACGATGCCGGCGTCGTCCACGACCGCGGGGTCGTCGCTCGCCCAGGTGATGGTGGCGCTGCCGGTCCCCGTCGTCGGCAGGGTCAGGTTCCCGCGTACGTCGTCCGGGTGCACCAGCGCGATCGCGGCGGCTGCCGCCTCGGCCTTGGCGAGGTCGCTGTCGTCGGGCACCACGGTCGCGGTGAAGGTGCGGGTGTCGCTCGCGGTGCCCCGGGCCAGGGTGGCGGTCAGCGTGACGTCGGTGGGGTCCGAGCCGGCGCCGGGCTGGGTCACGGCGCCGTTGTTCGCGACGACGGCGGTGTCGGAGGAGGACCAGGTGATGGTGGAGCCGAACGCACCTGTCGCGGGCAGGGCGAGGTCGTCGGACACGGCCGAGATGTCGCCGAGGTCGAGGGCCGCCTTGTCGGCAGCGACGCGGTTGGCGTCGGTCAACGAGATGTCCGCGACCTCGGCCGCGGTGATGGCGCGGTCGTAGATGCGGAAGTTGCGGAGCTTGCCCTTGAGGCTGTTGTCGGCGGCGTAGTTGGACTCGCCGAGCAGGTTGTTGACCGTGACGCCGGCGCCGATGGAGCCGGGGGTGACGGTGACAGCGGTGTTCTGGCCGACCTGGACGCCGTCCTCGAAGAGGGTGCCGGTCGTTCCGGTCTGCGTGTAGGTCACCGACTTCCACACGCCGCGGGCGAGGTTGCCGCCGCTGGTGCGGGCGGTGACCTTCTCGCCGGACCAGTTGGTCGGGGTGATGCCGGCGCGGAAGGCGTTGCCGGCAGCGAAGAGATAGCCCGTGCCCGAGCCGGACGTGGCCGAATTGCCCAGCCCCCAGAGGAAGAACGGGGCGGCCTGGGTCGGCTCGACGAACACGTCCACGTGCACGGTGATGGCGTCGAGGCCGGCCAGCACGTTGTTGGGCAGCTTCACGTGGTCATCGACCCCGTCGAGGGTGAGCACTCCGCCACCCCAGGTGCCGCCGACGAGGGTGCCGTCACGGTCATGGCCGGAGGTGTCCTCGACGGTTGACCCCGAGGTCTGGTCGAGGTCGTAGCGCACCACGAGGCCGTCAGTGACGTCCGCGGCCGCTGGTCGCACCGACGGCAGCAGGAGCAGCAGGCCCCCGACCAGGGCGAGGGCGAGCAAGGCGGACAGTCGGCGTAGGGCTGGGGCGAGTCGCGACATCGTTCCTCCGTTTGTGAGCGCTAACAACGGAGTGTGACTGCCGTCACCCCTCCCGTCAACCCCTACGAACAAGGCGCGAATCGTTCCCGACGGATTCACTGGAAAGCCTTGACGGAACAGGAATGTTAGCGCTAACAATCATCCTGTGTCGTCCGTCACATTGCCCCCGTCCCGCTCCGGCCGCCGCCTGTTGGCCGCCTCCGGCGCTTCGCTCGCCCTCCTCGCCGGGCTGCTCGCCAGCGCCGCCGGACTGGGCCTCACCGCCACCCCGGCCGCTGCCGCGGCAGGCACGGTGACGTGGTCCGATGCCTTCGACGGCGATGCCCTCGCCGGGCGTTGGGGGGTGGTCAACCCCGACCCGTCCGCCCTCGACGTCAGCGGCGGAGCCCTGCACCTCACCGGTCAGGCCGGCGACACCTGGCAGACGACGAACACCGCGAAGAACCTGGTGATGCTCGACGTGCCCGCCGGGGACTTCACGGCCACCGCGACCCTCACGGCGCCGGTCTCGAAGGTCTATCAAGGTGCCGGGCTGATCGCCTGGCAGGACATGGACAACTACGTCCGCGCCGGTCTGACCTACGTCGGAGCGCTGGCCCCGTCCGGCATCGCGATCGAGACCGACCGGGAGACGGGGGCCGCCTTCGGTGCGGTGGGCTTCGCCGACCGGCCGGGGTCGACCGGGGAGACGCTGCGGCTGCAGCGCACCGGCAACACGATCACGACCAGCTATCACGACGAGGGCACGGGGTCGTGGGTGACGGCGGCGACCACGACGGTCGCGTTCGACACCACCCAGGTCGGTCTCTACGCGCTCGCCGCCCAGGACGGCACGACCACCGCTGCGGCCTTCGACTCCTTCGAGATCACCCATGCCCGCGGAGCGGACGTCGTGCCCGACGGCACCTTCACGCTCCAGGC
>NZ_JBMCZA010000229.1:110085-110666 GCF_048654705.1 Nocardioides sp. CPCC 206348 | reverse complement strand
TCGGGCAACCCGGCACCGATCCCACGCCGCTGCGGTTCACCGACGCCGGCGGCGGCAAGGTCGTCGTACGGATCGACGGCGCAGCGGACGGGTCCGACCACGTGGTGGCCGGCGCTGATGGCCGGCTCGCGGTCGGCGCCGAGGCCGATGCCGTGCGCTTCGTGCTGACCGAGGTCGACGACAGCACGGCCACGCTCGACATCGACGCCGACGGCGAAGGTGCCGAGCTCAACCCCGACATGTTCGGGATCTTCTTCGAGGACATCAACTACGCAGCCGACGGCGGCATCTATGCCGAACTGGTGCGCAACCGGTCCTTCGAGTTCAACAGCACCGACAACGGCTCCTTCAACGCGATGACCGCCTGGAGCCTGGCGAACCGCAGCGGAGGCGCGACGAGTGCAACCGTCCTCAACGACGCCGGTCGCCTCAACGACATGAACCGCAACTACCTGCGGCTGGTCGCCGCCGCGGCCGGCGACGGGGTCCGCAACACGGGCTTCGACAACGTCGCCATCAAGGCCGGCGACGTCTACGACGCCTCCGTCTGGGTCCGTACGACGACAGCGCAGTCCCTCACC
>NZ_JBMCZA010000229.1:107594-110038 GCF_048654705.1 Nocardioides sp. CPCC 206348 | reverse complement strand
AGGTCGAGGGCAACGACACCTGGCAGCGGGTCCAGGTCGCGATCACCGCGACCGCCTCCAGCAACGTGGCCCGGATCGCGGTCCTGGCCGGGGCACCGTCGACGCTCTCCGTCGACATGGTCTCCGTCATGCCGCGGGACACGTGGGTCGGTCCGGTCAACGGCCGCTCGGTGCTGCGCAAGGACCTCGCCGAGCGGGTGGCCGCGATGGACCCCGGTTTCGTCCGCTTCCCCGGTGGCTGTGTCACCAACGCCGGCACCTTCAAGTCCTATGGGGAGAGCGGCTTCGTCGACCGGCAGCGCACCTACCAGTGGAAGGAGACGATCGGCGCGATCGAGGAGCGCCCGACCAACAAGAACTTCTGGGGCTACAACCAGACCTACGGCATCGGCTACCTCGAGTACTTCGAGCTGGCCGAGGACCTCGGCGCCGAGCCCCTTCCCGTGCTGTCGGTCGGCGCGAACGGCTGCGGCAGCACGATCCCGGAGATGAAGGACCAGGCGTCGATCGACCGCTGGGTGCAGGACACCCTCGACCTGATCGAGTTCGCCAACGGCGGGACGGAGACCGAATGGGGTGCCGTCCGCGCGGAGCTGGGTCACCCGGAGCCGTTCGACATGAAGATGATCGGCCTCGGCAACGAGGAGAACACCACCACCTTCGAGGCGAACTTCCCGCAGTTCAAGCAGGCCGTCGAAGCGGCGTACCCGGACATCGCGATCATCTCCAACTCCGGTCCCGACGACGCGGGCACCCGCTTCGACACCCTGTGGGACTTCAACCGGGCCCAGGGCGTCGACATGGTCGACGAGCACTACTACAACGACCCGGACTGGTTCCTCGACAACGCCCGTCGGTACGACGACTACGACCGCGAAGGCCCCAAGGTCTTCCTCGGCGAGTACGCCAGCCGCGGCAACACCTTCTGGAACGCACTCGTCGAGGCGGCCTACATGACGGGCCTCCAGCGCAACGGCGACGTCGTACGACTGGCGTCGTACGCCCCGCTCCTGGCGCACGAGTCGCACGTCCAGTGGACCCCCGACGCGATCTGGTTCGACAACGACGAGTCGTGGGAGTCCGCCGACTGGCAGGTCCAGAAGATGTTCGGCAACAACGTGGGCGACCAGGTGGTGCCGAGCACCTTCGACGGATCCGTCAACGCCCCGCAGGACGTGCGCGGTGGTGCCTTCCTCTCGACGTGGAACACCAGCGCTGCCTACGACAACGTCGTCGTCACGGACAACGAGACCGGCGCGACGCTCTTCAGTGATGACTTCGCCGATTCGTCGAAGTGGGCCTCCCAGCAGGGATCGTGGGCCGTGAGCGGTGGTCGCTACGTGCAGTCGTCGACCAGCACCACCGACGCCCGGTCGATCATGACCGGCGCCTACGAGAAGGGCTGGACGAACTACACCCTCGAGCTCGACGCGACCAAGCTCTCCGGCGCGGAAGGCTTCCTGGTCGGCTTCGGTGCGACCGGCGCCAACAACTTCTACTGGTGGAACCTCGGCGGCTGGAACAACACCCGCTCCGTGCTGCAGCGCGCCGACGGCGGCAGCGCCAGCGAGGTCGTCGCACTGGAGGGCGAGAGCGTCGCCACCGGGACGACGTACCACCTCAAGATCGAGGTGGACGGCACCACCGTCCGGCTCTACCAGGACGGCGTCCTCAAGCTGACCCACGACCAGGTCGACTCGAGCGAGCAGCTCTTCCAGGTGGTCACCCGCGACGAAGCCAGCGGCGACCTGGTCGCCAAGGTCGTCAACACCGCCACCGGTCCCGTGCGGACGCAAGTGCACGTGTCCGACGCCGGCATCGAGCCGACGGGCACCGTCACGACGCTCACCGCGCCGTCACGGACCGCGACCAACACCAAGGCCGACCCGACCGTGATCCGGCCCCGCGAACGCACCGTCTCCGGACTGTCCACGGACTTCGAGTACGAGTTCCCGGGCTCGTCGGTCACCTTCCTGCGGATGCACACCGTCGACGGCGTCGCGCCGACGATCGACGAGCTCGCGGTCCAGGGCCAGGGAGTCAACGGGTGGTACCGCGATCCGGCGACCGTGCACGTCGCTGCCGCGGACAACCGTGATGTCGCCCGCGTGGAGTGGTCCCTGGGCGGTGCCGCCTGGCAGCACGCGGCCGGCGCCGAGGCCGACATCGTGGTCGCCGGCGACGGCACCCACGAGCTCTCGGTCCGTGCGGTCGATGCCGCAGGCAACGTGGGCCAGGTCCGGCCCCTGACCGTGGGGATCGACGCATCGGCACCGGTCACCAAGGCGACCTTCGATGCTGACGCCCGCTCGATCACCCTGACGGCCGCCGATTCCGGCGCCGGCATCGCCGACGGCGGCACGGAGTACCGGGTCGGCGAAGGAGCCTGGACGTCGTACGACGACGCGATCGCCGTGGGCGCGGGGTCCGCGGTCGTCGAGTTC
>NZ_JBMCZA010000229.1:107509-107584 GCF_048654705.1 Nocardioides sp. CPCC 206348 | reverse complement strand
GTGACGCTTCGCGTGGCCGCGCTGCGGCTCCGGCTGGGTTCGCACCTGCTCACGGCGGAGTACGCCGGTGGTGCC
>NZ_JBMCZA010000229.1:104137-107499 GCF_048654705.1 Nocardioides sp. CPCC 206348 | reverse complement strand
GCGCTCGGGAAGGAGGTCGCGATCCGCGTGACCGTCGCCGGCGCCTCAAGCGTCCCGACCGGCGCCGTCACGCTCCGCGAGGGCGCCACGGTGCTGGCTTCCGGGGACCTCGTCAACGGGAGGGTGACGCTTCGCGTGGCCGCGCTGCGGCTCCGGCTGGGATCCCACTTGCTCACGGCGGAGTACACCGGTGGTGCGACCTACTCCGGTTCGAGCGACGCCGTACGGGTCACGGTGGTCAAGGCGCCGGCGAGCACGGCGCTGAGCATCACCAGGGTCGCCACCCGCAAGCCGCAGGTCGCGGTCCGGGTCAGTGCGGCGATGCCGGTGTCCGGCGCGGTCCGGATCGTCGTCCAGCGCAACGGGCGCACCGTCGCCACCCGCACCGTCGTCCTGTCGGGTGGGCGCGGCGTCGTCCGGCTGCCACGCCTGGCCCGCGGCCGCCACGTGGTCATTGCCAGCTACCTCGGCTCGGCCACCGTCGACACGTCCTCGACCCGCACCGCCGTGCGGATCCGATGAAGACCAGGAGAATGACAGTGACCTCTCGAACCACGCCCCCGCGCCACTGGCGCGGTGCCCTCGTGGGCCTCGTCGCAGCGGTGGCGGCCTCCTCCACCGTGGCCGGCCCGTTGCCCGCCCGGGCCGGAGAGCCCGTCGACACGGACACCGGACTCATCGGGCGCTGGAAGCTGGACGAGACCAGCGGCACCGTCGCTGCCGACTCCTCGGGCAATGGACGGAACGGCACCGTCACCGGGACGGCGAGCTGGAACTCCGGTGACGGATTCACCTTCACCGGCGGCTCGAACAGCTCGGGCAACGCGATCAAGCTGCCCGACAACCTGCTGGCCGGCGCCGACGACCTCACCGTCGACTTCGACGTCTGGGTCGACCCGACCCTGTCCGGCAACTGGTTCATGTACAACCTCGGGAACAGCGCGACCTACCCGAACGGCACCGGCTACCTGTTCACCACGAACGACTCGAGCGGCCGCTACCGCTCCACCATCGCCGAGGCCGGCTTCGCGTCGGAACAGAGCACGTCGAGGTCCACGAAGCTGCAGGCAGGCGCGTGGAAGCACGTCACGTACACGATCGACGGCGGCGCCGTCGGCGCGCCCGGGACTGCCCGTCTCTACGAGGACGGCGTCCTGGTGGCCACCAACGCCAACGTCACGACCAGCCCCGGCCTGCTCGGTACCCCGGACGGGACGACGACGCTGAACCAGCTCGGACGGTCGGCGTACTCCGGCGACCTGTCCTTCAAGGGGAAGCTGCGCGACTTCCGCCTCTACTCAAGGGTCCTGACGGCGGACGAGTCGGCCGAGCTGGCCGCCGACGCCGTGGCCCCCGCCCTCGACGCCGACGCCGCTGCGCTCACGCTCGGTGACACGAGTGCCGTCGTCACCAACCTGGCGCTGCCGGCGACCGGTGCCTCGAGCACCACGTCGATCGCCTGGAGCAGCAGCGACCCGGCGACGGTGGGCAACACCGGAGTGGTGGTGCGACCGGCGCACGGATCCGCCCCGGCGACGGCGACGCTGACCGCCACCCTCACCCGTGGGACCGGGACCCGGGTCCGGACCTTCGACGTGACCGTGTCGCCGGAGGAGCTCGACGACGAGGGCAAGGCCCAGGCGGCCGTTGCTGCCGTGCAGCTCGTGCACCCCGACGACGTGCGCGGCAATCTCGCCCTGCCGTCGTCCGGCCCGGACGACACCGCCCTCACCTGGTCGTCGAGCACGCCTGAGGTCGTCTCCGCGACGGGTGAGGTCACCCGGCCGGCCCACGGCGCTGCCGCCGTCGACGTCACCCTGACCGTCACCGGCACCAAGGGGACGGCGACGGCGTCCCGCGACATCGTCGTGCGCGTGCAACCCGCGCCCGCGGCGCCGGACTACGAGGGCTACGCGTTCGCCTACTTCGCCGGCGAGAGCACCGATGACGGCGAGAAGATCCACCTCGGCGCCAGCCAGGGCAACGACCCGCTGGACTACGACGCACTCAACGACGGCGCCCCCGTCCTGTCGTCGGCGTTCGGTGAGCAGGGCCTGCGCGACCCGTTCATCATCCGCAGCCACGAGGGCGACCGGTTCTTCCTGCTCGCCACCGACCTCAAGGCCTATCCGGCCGTCGACTTCGGCCAGGCGCAGGAGAGCGGCAGCAAGTACATCGAGGTCTGGGAGTCCACCGACCTCGTGCACTGGTCCGACCAGCGGCACATCAAGGTGTCCTCCGACTTCGCCGGCAACACCTGGGCGCCGGAGTCGTTCTACGACGAGGAGGCGGGGGAGTACGTCGTCTACTGGGCGTCCGCGCTCTACCCCACCACCGACGTGGCCGGCCGCGACATCAACACCCAGTACCAGCAGATGTTGTACGCCACCACGCGCGACTTCGTCACCTTCTCCGACCCGCAGCCGTGGATCGACGTCAAGCGCGGCACCGGCCGCGGCATGATCGACGCGACCGTGGTCAAGGACGGCGACACGTTCTACCGCGTGGTGAAGGACGAGGCGTCGATGACGCCGCGCCAGGAGCGGTCGACCGATCTGCGGGCCACGGTCAGCGGATCCCTCCCGACCACGACCTCCGCCCCCGGCTGGCAGCTGGTGAAGGAACGCGTCGGCGTCGGACAGCCGAACCCGTGGGGAGGCACGTTCACCAACGGCGAGGGCCCGACGGTCTTCCGCGACAACGAGGACCCCGACCGGTGGTACCTCTTCATCGACCAGCCGAGCTACCACGGCGGCCAGGGCTACCTCGCCTTCACCACCGAGGACATCGCCTCGGGCAGCTGGACGTCGGTGCCGACGGCCGACCTGCCGAGCAGCCCGCGCCACGGCACGGTGATCCCGGTGACCCAGGCCGAGCTCGACGCCCTCCGCGGCGGCTTCCAGCCCGAGCTCCTGATCGAGGACGTCTCCGACGTCGCAGTGACCACCCGCGCCGGAACGGCGCCGAACCTGCCGGGCACGGTCGCCGCGAGCCTCGGTGACGGGTCGAGCGGGCAGGTCGCCGTCACCTGGGACGACATCGACCCGACGTCGTACGACGGGGCAGGGACGTTCACCGTCACGGGCACGGTCAGCCGCGGCTCGTCCGACCGGCCGGTGGCCACCGTCACGGTGACCGACGCCGAGGATCCCGTCGTCACCATCGCCTCCGCTGCCGACGGCGCGCAGGACTGGTGGGTGACGTCACCGGCGAGCGCCACGGTCTCGGCCACCGACGACACCGGGGTGGAACGGGTCGAGACGTCCGTCGACGGCGGCGCCTGGGTGCCGGCCGCCGGCGACACCGCCACGCTCGTCGTCGAGGGTGAAGGCGCGCACGAGGTGCGGGCCCGGGCCCACGAC
>NZ_JBMCZA010000229.1:90529-104053 GCF_048654705.1 Nocardioides sp. CPCC 206348 | reverse complement strand
GGCTCCGGTGTGGAGCGGGTGGAGTACCGCCTGGACGGCGCCGACTGGACGTCGTACGACGGACCGGTGGGGGTGGGCGACGCCGCAGTCGACGTGGAGTACCGCGCGGTCGACCGGGCCGGCACGGTCGAGGACACGAACACCCTCGTCGTGCCTGCGGTGGGCGATGCCCTGGTCCCGACGGCGGTCACCGCCGTTGCGGGTGACACGACGGTCCGACGCGGGACCCATGTCCCGATCTCGGTCCGGGTCACCGCACCGGACGGCGTGCCGACGGGATCGGTCCGTGCCATCGCCGGCGGCAAGGTGCTGGCATCGGCCAACCTGGCCAACGGCCGGGCGCGGATCGTCGTCGACACCGAACGGATCGCGGGGGTCGGGCTGAAGGACATCGTCATCCGGTACGACGGCGACGCGACCCATCGTGCTGCCGAGGACGTCGTGACGCTCCGGTTGTCGGCAGCCCGGTCGGCCACGTCCCTCCGGGTGATCGCACCTGATCGCGCCGGTCGACACGCCGTGGCGCGGGTTCGGGTCGTCACCGACCCGGCCGGCGTCGACGTCCCGGGGATCCGGTTGGTGCTGCGCCGCGACGGCAGGGTCGTCCGGCGGGTCACGCTGGCCCTGGACAGCTCGGGGCGTGCCGCCTGGCGGTTGCCGCGACTGCGCCCGGGGCGCTGGACGGTGCAGGCGACCGTGGTCGGCACCGCCCTGCTCGGCGGATCGACGGCCGTGCAGGGGCTGCGCGTGCGTTGATCGCGGAGCGCGCGGATTGTGAGCGCTCGCCAACATGCCCTGCGGCGGCCGCCGATTGTTCTAGGGTGGCCGCCATGGTGGCGGAGAGCAGTCAACGCGAGGCCGGTCGCCGGCGCTCGCCGAGCATGGCGGACGTGGCCGCGCTCGCCGGCGTCTCGCACCAGACCGTGTCGCGGGTCCTCAACGACTCGCCGCTGGTGCGCGAGGACACCCGCGAGCGCGTGCATGCCGCGATCGTGGAGCTGGGGTACCGCCGCAACGCGGCCGCCCGTCTCCTTGCGACCAACCAGTCCGGCCGGATCGGGATGGTGTCGGCGCACCTGGCGCTCTACGGCCCCAGCATGATCGCCGCGGCGGTGCAGGAAGCCGGACGCGAAGCGGGCTACGACGTGGCGGTGGTCGGTGTCCTCGAGCTGTCCGAGGACGCGCTGCGCGACGCCGTCGACCGACTCCTGGACCAGGCCGTCGAGGCGATCGTCGTCGCCGTCGCCCATCGCGACGCCCTGAACCTGGTGCGGAGCCTGTCGCTGCCGATCCCGATCGTCCTGGTGCAGGGCGTCTGCCGCGGCGACGTCATGGCTGCCGGCATCGACCAGGTCGCCGGCGCCCGGCTCGCCACCGAGCACCTGCTGGACCTCGGCCACCGCAGCGTGGCCCACGTGAGCGGGCCGACGGACTGGACCGAGGCGGCCCAGCGACGGGAGGGCTGGCGGCAGGCCCACGAGGCCCGGGGCCTCCTGCCCGGGCCCGAGCTCGCGGGCGACTGGACCGCAGGAAGCGGGTACGACGCCGGGCTGCGGATCGCGCGGAGCCCCGACGTCTCGGCGATCTTCGTGGGGAACGACGCCATGGCGCTCGGCGTGCTCAAGGCGCTGCACGAGGCAGGCAGGTCCGTGCCCGACGACGTGAGCGTGGTCGGCTTCGACGACGTCCCTGAATCGGCCTTCTACTGGCCCGCGCTCACGACCGTGGTGCAGGCCTTTCCCGAGCTGGGTCGCCGGGCGGTCGAGCTGACCGTGCGGGCGCTCGGCGGAGAGGACCGCCCGATGGTCGATCTCGCGGCACCGGAGCTCATCGTCCGCGCCTCGTCGGGACCTGCCCGGGCCCGTTGACGACGCGGCGGATGTTAGCGTTCACATCGTGACCGCCGAGCCCCGTCCCCCCGTTGTCATCGGCCGCGCACCCGGTCCCGAGCTCCATCTCCTGGATGTCGGCGCCACGGTCCAGCGGCTCGTCGTGACCGGTGGCGACGGTGTGCGCCGCGACGTCGCGCTCGGCCTCGCCGACGGCGCCGCCGTCCGTTCCTCACCGGACTACGTCGGCAGCATCGTGGGGCGCTACGCCAACCGGATCGCCGGCGGCCGCTGGATCCTCGACGGGACCGGCTTCAGCGTCCCGACCAACGACCGCGGCCACCACTTGCACGGCGGGCCCGACGGGTTCCACACGCGCACCTGGCGCGTCGTCGAGCAGTCGGAGGACGCCGTCGTGCTCGAGCTGGTCAGCCCGGACGGCGACGCGGGCTACCCCGGCGAGCTCACGGCCAGGGCGCGCTACTCGGTGTCCGGTGACGCCGTCGAGCTCGAGCTCACGGCAACGACGACCGCGAGCACCATCGTCAACCTGACCAGCCACGCCTACCTCAACCTGCACGGCGCCGGCACCATCGACGAGCACCGACTCACGGTCCCCGCTCGCGCGTACACGCCGGTCGACGACACCTCGATCCCCATCGGTGCGCACGAGCCGGTGGACGGCACGCCGTTCGACCTGCGCCGTCCCACGGCGCTCGGCGCCGTCGTACGGTCCGACCACCCGCAGGTGCGCTCGGCGCGCGGGATCGACCACAACTTCGTGGTCGACGGAGGGGGCTGGCGTCCGGTGGCGGTGCTCGAAGGACCGGCGACCCGGACCCGGATGGAGCTGTGGTCCGACCAGCCCGGGCTGCAGGTCTACACCGGCAACTTCCTCGACGGTTCGGCGCTGGACCGGGAGGGCCGGATGCTTCGTCAGGGCGACGGGATCGCGCTCGAGCCGCAACGGCATCCGGACAGCCCGAACCGACAGGCAGGCCCGGACTGGCCATCAGCCGTCCTGCGGCCCGGTGAGACCTATCGGTCCCGGATGGCGTGGGTCTTCTCCGCCTGCTGACGCGACTGTTCGCGGGGTCAGCGGGTGACGGCGAGCGCCCCGGCCGGCAGGCCGAAGGCGTGCTCGAGGCGGGCGAGCAGCCGGGCGCTGGGTGAGGTGCGGCCGGTCTCCCACGTGCGCACCGCTGCCGAGCTGCAGCCGCAGCGTGCGGCGAGCTGGCCCTGGGTGAGGCCCGTCCACTGCCGCAGGGTGCGCAGGATGGCCGGCAGGTCCCCCGGCTGCCACTGGCGCCGGTCGAGCAGGTGGGGCGGCTGCACGCCGGCTGCCCGGGCGACGGTGTCCACCGGGACGCCGTACACGCGACCGAGGAGGCGCAGCGCTGCCAGTGGTGGCGTGCTCTCGCCGCGTTCCCAGGCGCCCAGTGCATGCCGGTCGATTCCCGCTGCTGCGGCGGTGCGGGACTGGCTGAGGCGACAACGGTGACGCAGGCGGCGCAGCGGACTCACGGGGGCGCCGAGCGTGGGCACGGGTCTCGCGGGCGCCGCCAGGCGAGCAGCCAGGCCGGTGGGGGTGAGGTCGAGCGCGGCAGCGAGCGGGGGGAGGTGGCGCTCCGGGATCCGGACCCGTCCGGCCTCCCAGTTGTAGACCGTCGACGCGGGGATGCCGACGGCACCGGCGATGGTGGTGACGGACACGCCCGCCCGCAGGCGCAGGGCGCGCAGCCCGGGGCCACGGTGGGAGGGCGGGACGTGCGCAGCTGGCTCGGCCGCCCGGTGGTCGTCGAAGAAGCCGGCGATCCGGGCCGGTTCGATCTCGAGGACCCGTGCCAGCGCATGGATGTGCACCGGCCCGGGAAGGCGTTCCCGCCGCTCCCAACGCAGGATCGACATCGGATGGACCCCGATCTCGCGGGCCAGGTCGGCGGCCCGCAGGCCTCGGCGATCGCGCTCGGTGCGCAGCAGCGTGGTCACGGCTGGTGCCTTTCGTGCCGGGCCCACCGCTGGCGGCGGCCGGGTTTTCGGCGGCCGCAGGGTGAGCGTTCACATTTCTTGGGATTGGTGGTCCCGAACCCCTTGACGAAGCAGAATGTTAGCGCTCACACTCAATGCCAGTGACACCGGTCACAGGGCGATACGGCCCCGGGATGTTGGAGGAAACCAGTGCTGAAGAAGACCGTGACCGCCGCGAGCGCGGTCCTCATTTGTGCCACCGCGTTGTCCGCCTGTGGCAGCGACTCCGGCTCGGGCAGCGACAGCGACGACACGATCGTCATGGGCTTCGCCCAGGTCGGTGCCGAGAGCGGCTGGCGTTCGGCGAACACCGACTCGATCAAGGCATCGGCCAAGGCCGCCGGCATCGAGCTCAAGTTCTCCGACGCCCAGCAGAAGCAGGAGAACCAGATCAAGGCGATCCGGTCCTACATCCAGCAGAAGGTCGACGTGATCGCCTTCAGCCCCGTGGTGGAGACCGGCTGGGACACCGTCCTGCAGGAGGCCAAGCGGGCCAACATCCCCGTCATCCTCACCGACCGGGCGGTCGACACCGAGGACACCTCGCTCTACAAGACCTTCCTCGGCTCCGACTTCGTGCTCGAGGGCGAGAAGGCCGGCGAGTGGCTGGTCGAGAACGCCGCGGACGCCGATGTCGACGGTGACGGCGACATCAACGTCGTCCAGCTCGAGGGAACGACCGGCGCCGCGCCGGCGATCGACCGCGCGGAGGGCTTCGCCACGGCCATCAAGACCGACTCGAAGATCGAGGTGACCAAGTCGCAGACCGGCGACTTCACCCGCGACGGCGGCAAGCAGGTCATGGAGTCCTTCCTCAACTCCGAGAAGGGCATCGACGTCGTCTTCGCCCACAACGACGACATGGGCCTCGGCGCGATCGAGGCGATCGAGGCAGCCGGCCTGATCCCGGGCAAGGACATCAAGATCATCACGGTCGACGCCGTCAAGGACGGGATGACCGCCCTGTCCGAGGGCAAGATCAACTTCATCGTGGAGTGCAACCCGCTCCTCGGTGACCAGCTCATGGATCTCGCCGAGAAGGTTCTCGCCGGCGAGGAGGTGCCCGAGCGCGTCGTGACGGAGGAAGGCACCTTCACCCAGGAGCAGGCCACCGCAGTACTCGCGGACCGTAAGTACTGAGGTAGCCCATCTGCCCGGCGGGTCGCGCCAATCCCCCCAGTGGCGCGACCCGCCGGTCCCAACTCGGAGAGCAACGATGAAGACGATGTACGAGGAGCCCCCGGTGAGCACGACGCCTCCCGCAGCGGGTGAGCCGGGCGCCGCGCCGGTGATCGAGATGCGCGACATCTCGATCACGTTCGGCAACGTGTGTGCCCTCGACGACGTCTCGCTACGGCTCCTGCCCGGCGAGATCCACGCCCTCATGGGCGAGAACGGCGCCGGCAAGTCCACCCTCATCAAGGCATTGACCGGTGTCTACTCGATCGACTCCGGCACGATCCTGGTCGGCGGCGAGGAGCACTCCTTCGCCACGCCCGCCGCTGCGCAGGCCGCCGGCATCAGCACCGTCTACCAGGAAGTGAACCTGGTCCCGAACCTCACGGTCGCGGAGAACATGCTGCTGGGACGCGAGCCGCGGCGCCTCGGTGGCATCAACGTCCGGGCGATGAACCGTCGCGCCGAGGAGACCCTGCAGCGCCTGGGCCTCGACATCGACCCGCGCTCGACGCTCGGCGATCATCCGATTGCGGTCCAGCAGCTGGTCGCCATCGCGCGAGCCGTGGACGTCGACGCGCGGGTGGTCATCCTGGACGAGCCGACCTCGAGCCTCGACACCGACGAGGTGGCGAAGCTGTTCGAGGTGATGCGGCGCCTGCGCGACAACGGCGTGGCCGTCGTGTTCGTCTCGCACTTCCTCGACCAGATCTACGAGATCAGCGACCGGATGACGATCCTGCGCAACGGTCGCCTCGTCGAGGAGCGGATGGTCGCCGACACCACCCAGCTCGAGCTGGTGAAGCTGATGATCGGCCGCGACCTCGAGGTGCTGGACCGGCTCGACAGCGCACGCACCCGCACCCACGCCGATGCGACCCCGGTCCTGCAGGCGATCGGCCTCAGCCGCAAGGGTTCCCTCGAGGCCACCGACCTGAGCCTGTACGACGGCGAGGTGGTCGGCGTCGCCGGCCTGCTCGGGTCCGGACGGACCGAGCTCGCCCGGCTGCTGTTCGGTGCCGACACCGCCGACCACGGCTCGCTGGAGATCCGGTCGAACCGGCGCCGCCTGCGCAGCCCGCGCCACGCCATCGACCGCAAGATCGCCTTCTCCAGCGAGGACCGGAAGGCCGAAGGCGTCATCGGCGACCTGAGCGTCGCCGACAACATGCTGCTCGCGCTCCAGGCCTCGCGCGGCTGGCTGCGCCCCATCCCCCAGGCCACCCGCACCCGCCTCGTGGACGAGTACATCGAGGCCCTGGACATCCGACCCGCCGATCCGCAGGCCCTGATGCGCAACCTGTCCGGCGGCAACCAGCAGAAGGTGCTGCTTGCCCGCTGGCTGATCACCGAGCCGGACGTCCTGATCCTCGACGAGCCGACGCGCGGCATCGACATCGGCGCGAAGGCGCAGATCCAGGCGAAGGTCGCCGAGCTCGCCGAGCGGGGCATGTCCGTCGTGTTCATCTCCGCCGAGCTGGAAGAGGTGCTCCGGCTCAGTGACCGCGTCGTGGTGATGCGCGACCGCCGCAAGATCGCCGAGCGCCGCAACGACGACGTCAGCATCAGTGACGTCCTCGAGATCATCGCCGGCGGGCACCGTGCCGAGGAGGGCTCCGATGACTGACACGCTGACTCCGCCGGAGGCGGGCCGACCGGCCGCCGTACCGTCGTCGCGACCGGGGCTCGTTGCCCGCGCGCTCGCGAACCCGTTGCTCTGGCCGGTCCTGGCGCTCGTCGCGCTTCTCGTCGTGAACGTCGCCGCGACGCCGTCGTTCCTCGACGTGCGGATCCAGGACGGCCACCTCTACGGCAACGTCATCGACATCGCCCGCAACAGCGCGCCGGTCCTCCTGGTCGCGCTGGGCATGACGCTGGTCATCGCCACCCGCGGCATCGACCTCTCCGTCGGTGCCATCGCCGCCATCGCCGGTGCCGTCGCGTGCACCCGGATCGTCGGAGCAGGTGACGAGGGTGCCGCCACCACGGCGATCATGGCGTGCACGATCGCCCTCGCGATGTGCGTCCTGCTCGGCCTCTGGAACGGCTTCCTGGTCTCGGTCATCGGCATCCAGCCGATCATCGCGACGCTCGTGCTGATGGTGGCCGGCCGCGGCCTCGCGATGCTGGTGACCGACGGCCAGATCACCACCGTCCACAACGAGACCTTCAGCGACCTGGCCTCCGGCTACGTCCTGGGGCTCCCGGTGGCGTTCCTCATCGCGCTGGCCATGGTCGGACTGACGGCCGTGCTCACGCGGCGCACCGCGCTGGGCATGCTGATCGAAGCGGTCGGGATCAACCCGGAGGCGAGCCGCCTCGCCGGGGTCCGGTCCCGCACGATCATCTGGACGGTCTACGTCTTCGGTGCCGTGTGCGCTGGTCTCGCGGGACTGATCATCGCCGCGAACACCAACTCGGTGAACGCCAACAGCCTGGGCCTGTGGATCGAGCTCGACGCGATCCTCGCGGTCGTGATCGGCGGCACCGCACTCACCGGCGGACGCTTCTCGCTCCTGGGCACCGTGGTCGGCGCACTGTTCATCACCACCCTGGCCCGCACCATCCCCAACATCGGGATCCCGTCCGAGGCCAACTACCTGTTCAAGGCGGTCGTGGTCGTGGCGGTGTGCCTGATCCAGTCGCCGCGGGCCCGTTCCGCCTTCCGGGTACGACGCCCGGCGCGTGCCGTCTCGAAGGGAGCGCATTCATGAGCGCCGTCACCGTCCCCGCCCAGGCCTCGCTCTGGGACCGGGTGCGCGGCTACTCGCCGCCCTCCCGCTTCCTCCCGGTGATCGTCACCTTCGCCCTGTTCGTCGGGATGTTCGGCGCCGGAGGCATCCGCTACGACGGGTTCGCCGACCCGCAGGTGTTCCTGAGCCTGCTGCTCGACAACTCGTTCCTCATCGTGCTCGCGGTCGGGATGACGTTCGTGATCCTGGCCGGGGGAATCGACCTGTCCGTCGGCTCGGTCGTCGCGCTCTCCACGATGATCGCGGCCAAGACCCTGCAGATGGGCTGGTCGCCGTACCTCTCGATCGTCGCGGTGCTGGCGGTCGCGACGTTGCTCGGAACCCTGATGGGGTTGCTGATCCACTACTTCGAGATCCAGCCGTTCATCGCGACGCTCGCGGGGCTGTTCCTGGCGCGCGGGCTGACGTACCTGATCAGCGTCGAGTCGATCCCGATCACCGACCCGACGTTCAGCGACCTGGCGTTCAAGACGATCGAGCTGCCGGGCGGCTACTACACGACCTGGGCGGTCGTGATCGCTCTCGCGGTCGTCGTGGTGGCGGCGTACGTCCTGGCCCGCACCCGCTTCGGTCGCACCGTCTACGCGGTGGGCGGCAACGAGGCCTCGGCGCTCCTGATGGGACTGCGTGTTGCCGGCGTCAAGGTCGGGGTCTACGCCATCAGCGGCTTCTGCGCCGGCCTCGGCGGACTGCTCTTCGCGCTCTACACGCTGTCGGGCTACAGCCTCCACGCGGTCGGCATGGAGCTCGACGCGATCGCGGCCGTCGTCATCGGCGGCACCCTGCTCACCGGTGGGCGTGGCTACGTGGTCGGTTCCTTGATCGGGGTCCTCGTGCTCGGCACGATCCAGACCTTCATCTCCTTCGACGGAACCCTCAGCTCCTGGTGGACCCGGATCGCGATCGGCGTGCTGCTCCTGGTGTTCGTCGTCGTCCAGCGCCTCATGACGCGGCGTCAGAAATGAGCGAGGTCCGTCGTACACCGGTGATGGCGGACGTCGCGCGTCTCGCCGGCGTCTCCCACCAGACCGTGTCCCGTGTGGTGAACGGGCAGACCAACCTCCGCCCGGAGACGCGCGACCGGGTGCAGCGCGCCATCGAACAGCTCGGGTACCGGCCGAACACGGCCGCGCGGAGCCTGGTCACCCGTCGTTCCGGAACCATCGGCGTGATCGGTTCCCGCAGCGGCTTCTGGGGACCGAGCACCGTGCACCGCGCCATCCAGGCCGCCGGCCGCGAGGCTGGCTACTTCGTCAGCTCGGTCAACGTGCAGGTGCTGAGCCGCGAGGAGTTCACCGACGCGATGGACCACCTGCGCGACCAGGACGTCGAGGGCATCGTGCTGATCGCCGCCAACGACGACGCGATCGACGCGGTGCGTGCCCACGCAGGCCGGGGCGTGCCGGTCGTCGTGGTCGAGGGCGACGAGTCCAAGGCGCACCTGACGGTCGGAGTCGACCAGGTCGCCGGAGCGGTGCTCGGCACCCGGCACCTCATCGACCTCGGTCACGAGAAGATCCTCCACCTGGCCGGGCCGTCCTCCTGGACCGAGGCCCGCGGCCGCCTCGCGGGCTACCGCACGGCGATGTACGACGCCGGGTTGCCGCCGCAGCTGCAGGTGGAGGGCGACTGGTCGGCCCGCAGTGGTTACGAAGCGGGCCAGCGGATCGCGGCGCGCGACGACGTGACGGCGGTCTTCTGCGCCAACGACCAGATGGCGCTCGGCCTGCTCCGGTCGCTGTCCGAGGCGGGACGTTCGGTGCCGGGCGACATCAGTGTCGTCGGCTTCGACGACATCCCGGAGGCCGCCTACCTGATCCCGCCGCTGACGACCGTGCGCCAGGACTTCGACGAGGTCGGGCGCCGGGCGATCCGGATCCTGCGATCGGCCATCGGGGACGAACCGGTGCCGGAGCGGCTGATCGGCCCCGAGCTCGTGGTCCGGGCCAGCACCGCTGCTCCCCGCACGAAACGAACATCAGCACCACGAGAAGGGATGGCACTCTCATGAGGCCGGGCCAGCTGGACGAGCAGTACGCCATCGGCGTGGACTACGGGACCCTCTCGGGTCGTGCGGTCGTCGTACGGGTGTCGGACGGGACGGAGGTGGGCTCCGCCGTCCACGCCTACCCGCACGCCGTCGTCGAGCGACGCCTGCCGGGATCGGAGCTGGAGCTGCCGCCGGAGTGGGCGCTGCAGGTGCCCGAGGACTATCGCGAGGTGCTGCGAACGGCCGTCCCCGCAGCGATCTCGGCTGCGGGCATCGACCCCGCCGCCGTGATCGGGATCGCCACCGACTTCACCGCCTGCACCATGGTCCCGACCCTGGCCGACGGCACGCCGCTGTCCGAGCTCGACGACCTGCGCGATCGTCCGCACGCCTACGTGAAGCTGTGGAAGCACCACGCCGCGCAGCCGCAGGCCGACCGGATCAACCAGCTCGCTGCCGACCGCGGCGAGGCCTGGTTGCCACGCTACGGCGGCCTGATCTCCTCCGAGTGGGAGTTCGCCAAGGGCCTCCAGCTGTTCGAGGAGGACCGCGAGGTCTACGACCGGATGGAGCGCTGGGTCGAGGCCGCCGACTGGATCGTCTGGCAGCTGTGCGGCACCTACGTCCGCAACGCCTGCTCGGCGGGCTACAAGGGGATCCTCCAGGACGGCGCCTACCCGGGCACCGACTTCCTGGAGGCCCTTTCGCCCGGATTCGGCGGCTTCGTCGACGACAAGCTGGCCCACCCGATCGGCGAGCTGGGCTCGGCTGCGGGCCGGCTCACGGCCGAGGCAGCTGCCTGGACCGGGCTTCCCGAAGGCATCGCGGTCGCCGTCGGCAACGTCGACGCCCACGTCACCGCGCCCGCCGCGCAGGCGGTCGATCCCGGCCAGATGGTCGCCATCATGGGCACCTCCACCTGTCACGTGATGAGTGCCGACGTGCTCCGCGAGGTGCCGGGCATGTGCGGTGTGGTCGAGGGCGGGATCGTCGCCGGGCGCTGGGGATACGAAGCCGGCCAGAGCGGGGTCGGTGACATCTTCGGCTGGTTCGTCGACAACGCCGTCCCGGCGTCGTACGCACAGGCGGCACAGGCCGCGGGGGAGTCGGTCCACGAGCACCTCACCCGCCTCGCTGCCGCCCAGGAGATCGGCGAACACGGCCTGGTCGCCCTGGACTGGCACAGCGGCAACCGCTCGGTGCTGGTCGACCACGAGCTGTCCGGCCTGGTCGTCGGGCTCACGCTCGCGACCCGGCCCGAGGACGTCTACCGCGCGCTGCTCGAGGCCACCGCCTTCGGCACGCGCGTGATCGTCGAGACCTTCCGTGACAGCGGCGTTCCCGTCGAGGAGTTCGTCGTCGCGGGTGGCCTGCAGAAGAACGCCCTGCTCATGCAGATCTACTCAGACGTGACCCGGCTGCCGCTGTCGATCATCGACTCGGAGCAGGGCCCGGCGCTCGGCTCGGCGATCCATGCCGCCGTCGCGGCAGGGGCGTACGCCGACGTGCCGACCGCTGCGAAGGCGATGGGCCGGGTCCGCAAGGCGGTCTTCGTCCCCGACGAGTCGCGGGCCCAGGCGTACGACCGGCTGTTCGCGGAGTACCGCGAGCTGCACGACCACTTCGGCCGGGGTGTCGCTGCCATGCGGCGGCTCAAGGCCATCCGTCGCGAGGCCGTTGCCGGTCGTCGTACTCACCAGGAGGTGGGCCGATGAGCGTCGTCACCGATGTCGCCCAGTCGATCGTCGCCCTGCGCCGCGAGGTCGCGACGTTGCACGCCGAGCTCCCGCGCTACGGACTCGTGGTGTGGACGGCGGGCAACGTCTCGGCCCGCGTGCCCGGCCACGACCTGATGGTGATCAAGCCGAGCGGGGTGTCCTACGACGACCTCACGCCCGAGAACATGGTCGTCTGTGACCTGCACGGGCGGGTCGTCGAGGGCGAGCACGCGCCGTCGTCGGACACCGAGGCCCAGGCCTACGTGTACCGGCACCTGCCCGACGTGGGCGGGGTCGTGCACACCCATTCGCCGTACGCCGTCGCCTGGGCCGCGCGCGGCGAGGCCATCCCCTGCGTCACCACGATGTGTGCCGACGAGTTCGGAGGAGAGATCCCGGTCGGTCCGTTCGCGATCATCGGCGACGACTCCATCGGCCGCGGGATCGTCGAGACCTTGCAGGAGAGCCGTTCCCCTGCCGTCCTGATGCAGAACCACGGCGTCTTCACGGTCGGCCCCAACGCGAGGTCCGCGGTGAAGGCCGCCGTGATGTGCGAGGACGTCGCCCGTTCCGTCCATCTCTCCCGGCAGCTCGGCCAGCCGATCCCGATCGAGCAGCCCAGCGTCGACGCCCTCTACCACCGCTACCAGAACGTCTACGGCCAGCGCTGACGCGCGGCCACCGCCACCACCACGACGCCCTCGGGGCGCCTGAACTGCAAGGAGCACCACGTGAGCACCGACCCCGCCAGCAATGCAGCCGCCGTGCAGGAGGTGTGGTTCCTGACCGGGAGCCAGTCGCTGTACGGGCCGGAGACCCTGGACCAGGTCGCCGCCCAGTCGCGCGCGATCGCCGACCGGCTCGCGGAGCTCTCCCCGCTGCCGGTGCGGATCGTGTGGAAGCCGGTGCTGCTCGACGCCGCCGCGATCCACCGTCAGATGCTGGCGGCCAACAGCGATCCGGCCTGCGTCGGACTGATCACCTGGATGCACACGTTCTCCCCGGCCAAGATGTGGATCGCCGGCCTCGATGCGCTCCAGAAGCCGCTGCTCCACCTGCACACGCAGGCCGGCGTCGCGCTGCCGTGGTCGACCATCGACATGGACTTCATGAACCTCAACCAGGCCGCCCACGGCGACCGGGAGTTCGGGTACATCCAGTCGCGCATCGGTGTGTCGCGCAAGACCGTCGCCGGTCACGTCGAGAACCCGGTGGTCCGGCGCCGGATCGAGGACTGGGTGCGTGCCGCGCTCGGCCGTGCCGAGCTGCGGGAGCTCAAGCTGGCCCGGTTCGGTGACAACATGCGCGATGTCGCGGTGACTGAGGGTGACAAGGTCGAGGCCCAGCTGCGGTTCGGGGTCTCGGTCAACACCTACGGCGTCAACGACCTCGTCGCGGTCGTCGATGCAGTGGCCGATGCCGACATCGACAAGCTGATCGTCGAGTACGCCGACCTGTACTCCATCGCACCCGAGCTGCTCCCGGGCGGCGACCGCCACGAGTCGCTGCGGTACGGCGCCCGGATCGAGGCTGGTCTGCGCACCTTCCTCGAGGGCGGCGGCTTCGGGGCCTTCACCACGAACTTCGAGGACCTCGGGGGACTCCGGCAGCTGCCGGGCCTGGCCGTGCAGCGACTGATGGCCGACGGCTACGGCTTCGGTGGCGAGGGCGACTGGAAGACCTCGGTCCTGCTGCGGGCGACCAAGGTGATGGCCGCCGGCCTCCCGGGCGGCACGTCGTTCATGGAGGACTACACGTACCACCTGGTCCCCGGCGAGGAGAAGATCCTCGGCGCGCACATGCTCGAGGTCTGCCCGACCATCACTGCGGACCGGGCGTCCCTGGAGATCCACCCGCTCTCGATCGGTGGCCGCGAGGACCCGGTCCGGCTCCGGTTCACCGCCGACCCCGGTCCGGCGGTCGTCGCGGGCCTCTCCGACCTCGGCGACCGGTTCCGTCTCACGGTGAACGAGGTCGACGTGGTCGATCCCGACGAGGACCTGCCGCACCTCCCGGTGGCCTGCGCGGTC
>NZ_JBMCZA010000229.1:79796-90476 GCF_048654705.1 Nocardioides sp. CPCC 206348 | reverse complement strand
TCGGGGTCGACGTGCTCGCCGACTTCGCGGAGATGACGGGCGTCGAGATCGCCGTCATCGATGCCGACACGACGCCGCGGAGCTTCCAGCGCGAGCTGCGCTGGAGTGCGGCCTACCACCGCCTCGCGTCGGGGATCTGAGGACGACGTTGGAGCGATCCCGCCGCGCAAAGGTCGTCTGCACGCTCGGGCCGGCGACGGCGTCCGAGCAGCAGGTCCGGGCGCTGGTCGACGCGGGCATGGATGTCGCCCGGCTCAACATGAGCCACGGGACCCAGGCGGACCATGCCGAGGTCCACGGTCGGGTCCGCGCTGCCGCGCAGGCCAGTGGCCGCGCGGTGGCGGTGCTGGCGGACCTGCAGGGCCCGAAGATCCGGCTGCGCCGGTTCGGCGACGGACCGGTCGTGCTGCGCCGCGGCCAGCGGTGGACCATCACCACCCGCGACGTGCTCGGGGACAGCGAGGCCTGCGCGACGTCGTACGACGGCCTGCCGGGTGACGTTCGCGCCGGTGATCCCGTCCTCATCGATGACGGCAAGATCCGCCTTCGCGTGGTCGAGGTGACGGGCAAGGACGTCGTGACCGAGGTCCTCGTCGGAGGGCAGGTCAGCGACCACAAGGGCATCAACCTCCCGGGTGTCGCGGTCTCCGTCCCGGCGCTGTCGGCCAAGGACGCCGACGACCTGCGCTTCGCGTTGCGCCTCGGCGTCGACCTCGTCGCGCTGAGCTTCGTGCGCGATGCCGCCGACGCGGACGACGTACGGGCGATCATGACCGAGGAGGACGTGCACGTCCCGGTGATCGCGAAGATCGAGAAGCCGCAGGCGATCGCCAACCTCGACGCCATCGTCGCCGCCTTCGACGGCGTGATGGTCGCGCGCGGCGACCTCGGCGTGGAGTGTCCGCTCGAGGAGGTCCCGTTCCTCCAGAAGCAGGTCATCGTGGCGGCCCGCCGCAACGCCAAGCCGGTCATCGTGGCGACACAGATGCTCGAGTCGATGGTCTCCAGCCCGGCGCCGACCCGTGCCGAGACCAGCGACGTCGCCAACGCGGTGCTCGACGGTGCCGACGCGGTGATGCTCTCCGGCGAGACCAGTGTGGGCGCCCACCCGATCACGACGGTCGAGACGATGGCCCGCATCATCGCGTCGACCGAGCGCCACGCGCTCGAGAGCCAGCAGTTCGGCAGGTTCGACCGGATCGACTTCGACCCGCACACCCGCGGGGGAGTGATCACCAAGGCGGCCGAGGAGGTCGCCGAGCGGGTCGGGGCGTCGTACGTCGTGGCCTTCACCCAGTCCGGGGACTCGGCCCGTCGGGTCGCCCGGCTGCGCAGCCGCATCCCCGTGCTGGCGTTCACCCCGGACCCGCAGGTGCGTGCGCAGCTCGCCCTCAGCTGGGGTGTCGAGGCCTACACGACCGCGCCGCCGGTCGACACCGACGACATGGTCCGGCAGGTCGACCACGAGCTGCTGCGCAGCGGCCGCGTCGTGGAGGGCGACCTGGTCGTGATCGTTGCCGGCAGCCCGCCCGGCGTCCCCGGCTCCACCAACGCGCTCTGGATCCACCGGATCGGCCAGCGCTGACGCTCACGCTCCCCGGTGGACAGCGTGTTACCGCACCATCGAGTCGCGGCTCGGGTGCCGGACCACCCACAGCGCGAGGTCGCGCACGAGCAGGACCACCTCGCGGGCGATCACGAGTCCCGCCGATTGCTCGTGGCTCGGTGCATTGCGTGAGCGTTCACATTCAGCCCCCATCTGTGTGGAGCCCGATTTCTCGGACTGATCCGATTCTGGCCTTGACGATCATGTTAGCGCTAACAGTACTGTGATGGCCATCACTTCCTGGACCGTGGAGCAACCATGCCGTCGAACATGTCCCACAGGGTCGCCACTGTCGCGACCATCCTGCTGACCCTGGTCGGGGTCTTCGCGCTGCCGCCCGCACCGGCCGCCGCTGCGTCGGTCCTCGACCACCCGGCCCTCCTGCTCTCCTTCGAGGACGACCTCGTCGATGCCAGTGGCGCGGCCGTTCCGGTCGAGGCGCGCAAGGTGGGTGGCGGCGCACCGTCGTACTCCTTCGTCGAGGGCGTCACGAGCGGCTCCAGGGCCCTCCAGCTGACCAGTGGCACCTACCTGGACCTCGGCACCAGTGTCGCGCTCCAGCCGGCCGCGCTGACGGTGTCCTTCTGGCTCAAGCCAGCCACCGCGATGGCCGGCGAGCAGGTGATCACGTGGAGCAAGCAGGCCTACAACTCCGACGGCTGGTACCTCTCGTCGGAGGGCAACAGCTCGCCCCTGGCGCTCTCGGTCGGTCCCGGCGGTGCGCAGCCGTACAAGCTGCGGGTCACCTCGAGCGACCGGGCGACGTTCTTCCCCGCCGGCCAGTGGACGCACGTCGCGGTGTCCTACGACAGTGCCACCAAGCAGGCGAGCTTCTACCGCAACGGCATCAGGGTTCCCTCCCAGGTCGCCCAGCCCGTCGCAGGAGCCTCGACCGGTGTCATCACCGGCACGGCTGCCCTGCCGAAGACGATCGGCTTCAACGGCCCGCAGTACAACGGCGCGTTCCTGGCCAGCGCCCTCGACCAGTACGGTCTCTACACCGGTGTCGCGAGCACCGCCGATGTCGCCACCCTCTACGAGCAGGGCGGCGGGAGCCTCGACAAGGAGGCCCTCGCGCAGGCCGCTGCCGACGACATCAACGTTCCGGACACGGCGACGGTCGGACTCGCCCTGCCCTCCGAGGCCGCCAACGGCGCGGAGATCACCTGGGCCTCCAGCGACCCGGACGTGATCGGCACCGACGGCTCGGTGCACCCGCCCGGCGACGGCGAGGCCGACGCCGAGGTCACGCTGACCGCCACGGTCCGGTACGCCGACGGCGATCCCGTGACGCGCACCTTCGTGGTCGTGGTCCCGGCGCCTCGCGAGGTCCTCGAGGACAGCGGCCTCGGCGTCCGGGTCGACGACGACTACCTCAACAACGCGGCGGCGAAGGAGCAGGAGTACCTCACCAGCCTGGACTCCGGGAAGTTCCTCTTCTGGTTCCACAAGACCGCTGGGCTCACCCCGCCCACCGCGTCCGGCTACAGCGGCTGGGAGGACGGCAGCACGGGCGGCAACTTCCGCGGCCACGCCTTCGGGCACTACATGTCGGCGCTGGCCCTGTCCTGGGCAGGCACCCCCGACACCGACGTCCGCACGGCGCTCCGTGCAGAGATCGACCAGGCGGTCGCCGGCCTCGCCGAGGTCCAGGCGACCTACGCAGGAACCGTTCGCGAGGGCTACGTCGGCCCGTTCCGCGACTCCGCCCTGGACGCCGTCGAGGGGCGTGGCACGTCGAACGATCCGGTCATCGTGCCGTACTACAACCTGCACAAGGTGCTGGCCGGCCTGCTCGACATCGACAAGTACGTCGGGGGAGCGACCGGCGATCAGGCACTCTCCATCGCGGAGGGCTTCGGCGAGTACCTCCACGGCCGGGTGTCGACGCTGAGCGACACCAGCGTCATGCTCCGCACGGAGTACGGCGGCATGAACGACGCGCTCTACGAGCTGTACGTCCGTAGTGGCGGCAACCCCCACTTCAACGAGGCAGCCGAGGCCTTCGACGAGGTCAGCCTCTTCCGGCAGCTCGCGAACGGGCAGGACGTGCTCTCGGGCAAGCACGCCAACACCACGATCCCCAAGCTGATCGGTGCGCTGAAGCGCTACACCGTCTTCACCCAGGACCCGGAGCTGTACGCCACGCTGAGCGAGCAGGAGAAGGCAGATCTGCCGATGTACCTCCAGGCTGCCCAGAACTTCTGGCAGATCGTCATCGACGACCACACCTACGCGACCGGGTCCAACAGCCAGGCCGAGCACTTCCACGACCCGGAGTCGCTTCACGAGTTCGCTGCGCAGAAGGGGGCGACCGGCAACGCGGAGACCAGCGAGACGTGCAACGAGTACAACATGCTGAAGCTGTCGCGCGAGCTGTTCAAGCTCACCCAGGACGTGAAGTACGCCGACTACTACGAGAACACGTTCCTCAACCACATCGTGTCGTCGCAGAACCCCGAGACCGGCATGACGACGTACTTCCAGGCCATGGCGCCGGGCTACTACAAGCTCTACTCACTGCCCTACACGCTGTTCTGGTGCTGCACGGGGACCGGCATGGAGAACTTCTCCAAGCTCGGTGACTCGATGTACTTCACCGGCACCCGCAGCGTCTGGGTCAACCTGTTCTTCAGCTCCCGCTTCGAGGACGCGGAGACCAACCTCGCCGTCACCCAGGAGGCGGACCTGCCCACGAGCGACACGGTCACCTTCCGGATCGGGGCGGCCGACGGCGGCCAGGTCGCCGCCGACGCCCAGCTGCGGCTGCGGGTCCCGGACTGGGTGGTCGGTGGACCGGCCCTGGCCGTCAACGGGTCCGAGGTCGCTCCGACGATCGACGACGGGTACGTCGTCCTGACCGGTCTCGTCGCTGGCGACGTGGTCACCTACCGCCTGCCGATGAAGGTCGAGGTCATTGCGACGCCCGACAACGCGGACTTCTTCGCGTTCAGGTACGGGCCGGCGGTGCTCAGCGCCGGACTCGGCACCAGGGATCTGGACAAGTACAACCCGGTGGGGATCCTGGTTCGCGTGCCGGCGCTGGATCCGGAGGCACAGCAGACGATCGTCCTCGATGCGGAGTCCGTGCAGGCGTGGAAGGACGACATCGCCGACAACCTGGTCAGGGTCGCCGACTCCGCCGACGGCCAGGTCCAGTTCGAGCTGCGCAACACCGTCGACGGAGAGGGTCTCGTCTTCACGCCGCACTACCGGCGCCACGACGAGCGCTACGGCCTCTACTTCAGCTACGAGGTCAAGGACTCCGCGGCCGCCCAGCAACGGATCCTCGACGCGAAGGAGCGGCTGCGCGAGGACGAGATCGTCATCGACTCCCTCGACAGCTTCGACAACAACAACTTCGAGAACGCCAAGAACCTCAAGGCGTCGTCGACCTCGTCGGTCGGCACCTTCAACGGCCGCCAGTTCCGGCACGCTCCGGGACCGGACGGCTGGTTCAGCTACGACCTGGAGGTCGACCCTGCCCAGGCGCAGAACTTCCTGCGCACCCGGTACTACTCCGGGGACCAGGGCCGCTCCTTTGACGTCTACCTCAACGACGTGAAGCTGAAGACCCAGACGATCACGACTGCCGCGGGGACGAACGTCTTCCACTTCGTGACCGACGAGATCCCGCGAACCCATCTGGACAACCCGCGCTGGAAGGTCGATGCCAACGGTGATCCGGTGCTCGACGGCGACGGACAGAAGATCCCGGTCGTCACCGTGCGCTTCCAGTCGACGGGCGGCTGGGCCGGCGGCGTGTTCGGCGTGGCCACCACCGGTCCGCAGGAGTACGACGACGACGCCCGCCTGGTCGCGCTGGCGGCCGAGCCGGGCGACCTCGCGCCGGCGTTCTCGCCCGACGTGGCGGCGTACACGCTGACGGTGCCGGCAGGCACCGACGAGGTCGACCTCGACCTGGACCCGCGGACCCCGAGCGGGCTGGTGAAGGTCGACGGAGTGCTGGTCGACGACACCCGGCCGCGGACGGTGGAGCTCCAGCTCGATGGTCCGACCACCGTGCAGGTCCAGGCCTTCGCACAGGACCACGTGACGTCCACGACGTACACGGTCACGGTGGTCCAGGGCGACGGACCTGCCCCGGTCGCGACGGTGAGGCCCTCGATCGCGGGGACGGCCCAGGTGGGGCACAAGCTGAAGGCGACCATCGGCACCTGGGACGTCCCGGGTGTGTCCGGGACGATCCAGTGGCTCGCGAACGGGTCGCCCGTCGTGGGAGCCACCGGTTCGTCGTACCAGGTCCGCAGGGGCGACGTCGGCAAGCGGCTGTCCGTCCGGGTGACGGCCACCGTCGACGGACGTGCACCGGGGAGTGCGGACAGCGCCGCGACCGCCGTCGTGCGACGCGGTGCCTCCCGGATGGCGGTCACGACCTCACGGTCGGTCGTTCCGCGAGGTCGTGCTGTCATCGTGACGACGCGGATCGCCGCGACCGGCCTGGTGGCGACGGGCCGGGTGAGCGTGTACGACAACGGACGGCTGGTGGCCCGGCCGGCGCTGGTCAACGGCGTCGCCCGGGTCGCTCTGCGGCCCCGGCGGTCCGGGAGGCACCTGATCGTGGTCAGGTACGCGGGAGCGTCATGGATCGCGCCGAGTCGGGACTGGACGACGATCCGGGTGCGGAGAGCAACCAGCGGGTGAGGTCGCGCACCAGGAGCGCGACCTCCCGGACCATCACGAGGCCGCCTCCGCGGACTCCTCGTCGGTGAACAGCCGCGAGCGGATCAGGAACCGGACGCCGTACGGCGCCTCGAGGGAGAAGCCCGCACCCCGGCCGGGGACGACGTCGATGGTCAGGTGCGTGTGCGACCAGTACTCGAACTGCGCCTTCGACATCCACACCGGCACCTGACGGTCCAGGTCGATGTCGAGGTCGCCGAGGTGGACGTCGGCGTCGCTCAGCAGGAAGTCGCCGTCGGGGAAGCACATCGGCGACGACCCGTCGCAGCAGCCACCGGACTGGTGGAACATCACCGGCCCGTTGGCCTCGGTGAGGCGGCGGAGCAACTCCGCCGCCTCACCGGTCACAGCCACGCGATCCATCAGAAGAAGCCGAGCGCGTCCGGGCTGTAGGACACGAGCAGGTTCTTGGTCTGCTGGTAGTGGTCGAGCATCATCTTGTGGTTCTCGCGGCCGATGCCGGACTGCTTGTAGCCGCCGAAGGCCGCGTGGGCCGGGTAGGCGTGGTAGTTGTTCGTCCACACCCGGCCGGCCTGGATCTCCTTGCCGGCACGGAAGGCCTGGGACCCGTCGCGCGACCAGACACCGGCGCCGAGGCCGTACAGCGTGTCGTTGGCGATCTTCAGGGCATCGGCCTCGTCGTCGAAGCTGGTGAGCGAGACGACCGGACCGAAGATCTCCTCCTGGAAGATCCGCATCGAGTTGTCGCCCTCGAACACGGTCGGCTGCACGTAGTAGCCCTCCGCGAGGTCGCCCTCGAGGATCGCGCGCTCGCCACCGATGAGGACCTTCGCGCCCTCCTGCTTGCCGATGTCGATGTACGACAGGATCTTCTCGAGCTGGTCGTTGGAGGCCTGGGCGCCCATCATCGTGGTGTCGTCGAGCGGGTTGCCCTGCTTGATCGCGCGGACCCGTTCGATCGCGTCCGGCACGAACGTGTCGTACATGCTGCGCTGCACGAGCGCGCGCGACGGGCAGGTGCAGACCTCGCCCTGGTTGAGGGCGAACATCGTGAAGCCCTCCAGCGCCTTGTCGTAGAAGGCGTCCTTCTCGGTGTTGACCGAGTCGAAGAACACGTTCGGGCTCTTGCCGCCGAGCTCGAGGGTGACCGGGATGATGTTCTGGCTGGCGTACTGCATGATCAGCCGGCCCGTGGTGGTCTCGCCGGTGAAGGCGATCTTCGCGATGCGCGGGCTGGACGCCAGCGGCTTCCCGGCCTCGACGCCGAAGCCGTTGACGACGTTGAGGACGCCGGCCGGCAGCAGGTCGCCGATGATCTCCATCAGCTTGAGGATCGACCACGGGGTCTGCTCGGCAGGCTTGAGCACGACGGCGTTGCCGGCGGCCAGTGCGGGTGCGAGCTTCCACACGGCCATCAGGATCGGGAAGTTCCACGGGATGATCTGGCCGACCACGCCCAGCGGCTCGTGGAAGTGGTACGCGTAGGTGTTCGCGTCGATCTCGGAGATCCCGCCCTCCTGCGCCCGGATGCAACCGGCGAAGTAGCGGAAGTGGTCGACGGCCAGCGGCAGGTCGGCGTTGATGGTCTCGCGGACCGCCTTGCCGTTGTCCCAGGTCTCCGCGACGGCGAGCTGGAGGAGGTTCTCCTCGATCCGGTCGGCGATCTTGTTGAGGACGTTGGCCCGCTCGGCCGGGGAGGTGGCACCCCAGGCCGGGGCCGCGGCGTGCGCGGCGTCGAGCGCGGCGTCGATGTCCTCGGCCGTGCCGCGGGCGATCTCGGTGAACGGCTTGCCGTTGACCGGCGAGATGTTCTCGAAGTAGTCGCCCTTGATCGGGTCCACCCACTCGCCACCGATGTAGTGGCCGTAGCGGGACTCGACGGTGACGAGCGAGTCGGGTTGTCCGGGTGCTGCATAGACGGTCATGGCGTCCTCCAGGTGTCGTCGGTGGGCCGTTGTGTGACGGTGATCACGACGTTACGAAGGGCAACGTTGCGGACTGGTTGCGTCTGACGGCGGTCAGCCGGCAGCGTGGCGGGAGGCGTGCGACGGGCAGCTTGCTGCCCCCTCTTGCGCCGGAGACACGCTCGGCCAGTTCAATCAGGCGAGGTCGCGGTCGAGGCGGGCGAGCTGCCCCTCGACCAGGGCGCGCATCGGCGACGTCGGCGCCACGACGGCACGCTGCGCGAGCCACATGTCGTAGTCGTCGCGGCCCCAGCCCGAGCGGGTCCAGGCCGACATCAGCTCCGGCGCCTGCGAGCGGAGCAGCCCCTGGCGGAGCGACGCGGCGAGGCCGTCGCGTAGTCGTACGACGCCCGGTGCCGTCGAGCGCGGCAGGACCGGGCCGCCGTACCCGCGCATCGCGGAGCGGAGGTCGCCGGCCGCGAGCTGCGCCTCGACCGCCAGCCAGTCGCCGGACACGGGGGCCGTCAGCCGGTAGGGGCGGGAGGCGAGGAGGTCCTCGCCCAGCAGGCCACGGAGCCGGTTGAGCTCGGCGCGCAGCGTCGACGTACCGCCGTCCTCCTCGTAGAGCATGACGGCGAGCTCGTCGCCGGTGAGACCGCCCGGGTACGCCGCGAGCAACGCGACGATCTCGCTGTGCCGGCGCGACAGCCGGAGCCGGTTGAGCTTGCCCTGGCCGTTGTCGATGGTGATCAGCGCTTCGTTGTGGCCGAGCAGCTCGAGCACCAGGCGCAGGCCGGTGGCGCGCTCCGGGGTGGGAGGCGGCGGCAGGAGGCGGGCGAGCTCGGCCTCGGCCAGGCGGGCTGCGGCCCGCACCATCGCCATGGTCTGCGGTACGACGATCGCGTCGCCCCCGGTCACGTCGAGGACGCCCAGCACCTGGCTGGTGGCGGGGTCGTGGATCGGCGTCGCCGCACAGCTCCACGAGCGCACCGAGGAGCGGAAGTGCTCGTCGCGGGTGATGAACGCGTCGCGGCCGGTGGCCAGCGCGAGCCCGGGCGCATTGGTGCCGGCCAGCCGCTCGTCCCAGTTGCTGCCTTCCACGAACCCGATCCGTTCGGTCTGGCGGAGCCGCTCCGGCGTACCGCACACCCAGAGCAGGGTGCCCTCGTGGTCGGCGAGCGCCATCACGGCGCCACAGTCGCGGACCTCGTTGCCGAGGACGTCATCGAGGAGGGGGAAGACGCGGGCGAGGGGATGGGCCTCGCGCAGGCCGCGCAGGTCAGGGGTCTCCAGTGCGATCGGCGCCTCGAGCTGGGTGACGTCGACGCCCGCCGCGGCCGAGCGCTCCCAGGACGCCGCCACCTCTGCGCGCATCCGGGTGGGTTCGGCGTCCGTCATTGCTCCAGTAGACATCGTCGCCCTCCGTGTGACCAGCGTCTCGTGCTCCTGACGATGCCCGGGCAACGTTGCAACCACGTTGCGAGGGGCTGTGGCGAACCTCCCGAAGGGATGGACGCATTGCGCCGTTCCCGGGATTTCCAACCGTTCGTACAGACCTGTCCCAATCCCCTGACAGGCATGTCACGCCCGACTACGGTGCGGGGTTCATGTCACCAACTGTAGGAGTTCCGTTGACCACCCCGACACGCCGCCGATTCTTCGGCGGAATCACCCCTTTGAGCCTCGCCCTTCTCGTCGTCGTACTCCTGATGGGCAGCACCGGGGGCGCCGTTGCCGGTGCCCTGATCACGGGCAAGCAGATCAAGGACGGCACGGTGTCCACCATCGACGTCACGAACGAGAGCCTGACGGGCACCGACGTCAGGAACGAGACCCTCACTGGCGCCGACATCAGGAACGACAGCGTGAGCGCCAGCGACATCGTTGACGACCCCCGCCTGTGGGGTGCCGTGATGAACGAGGCCTACGGCTTCTCGGCGTTCGACATCCCGGTCGCGACGACCTTCTCCTCCAGGAAGGGCTTCGTGCAGATCACGGCCACGATCGACGCCGCTGACGACAAGAACGTCGCTGGTTTCGACACGCTGCTCTTCACGCTGTTCATCGACGGCAAGCAGATCGACGTCGTGCACGGCCTGACCTTCGCGTCCGAAGGTGACTCCGGCAACGGCGTCATCACCGTCATCGTCCCCGTTGCGGCCGGCTCGCACACAGTCGAGCTACTCACGGCGCAGGAGTCCGACCCGGAGGTCGTCGGAGAGATCGCCTTCGACATGTCCGCCGCCGAGCTGTCCGTCGCGTACACGGCTATCGGCACTACGAGCGCCAGCGTCCTCGCGCCGCGTCCGGTGCACGGGCGCATCGCCCGCTGACACTCGCCGCGAGTGGGGTGCCGGATTTCAGCACCCCCACCCTGCTCCGGTAGCCTCTCCGGCGGTGGCGTGTCCGAGCGGCCGAAGGTGCAACACTCGAAATGTTGTGTGGGGTCAAACCCACCGTGGGTTCAAATCCCACCGCCACCGCCATTGTGATCTCGCAAGAGAC
>NZ_JBMCZA010000229.1:79216-79786 GCF_048654705.1 Nocardioides sp. CPCC 206348 | reverse complement strand
GAACGAGAGCCTGACGGGCACCGACGTCAGGAACGAGAGCCTGACCGGCGCCGACGCCCGCAACGAGACCCTGACCGGTGCCGACCTGCGCAACGGCACCGTCACGGCCGCTGACCTGGCCGACGAGGCGCGGATGTGGGGCGCGATCGAGAACGCGCCGGTCGCACCGGTAGCTGCCGGCACCTCGGTGGCCTCGAAGACCTTCACCACGCCCGCTGGTTACCTTCAGATCACCGGTGGTCTCGACGCCAACGACGACGAGGAGATCGTCGACCCTGCCCGGGGTGCGCTGGTCGTCTTCCTGGCCATCGACGGCAACCTGATCGACAACGCGCGCTTCCTCGAGTTCCAGTCCGAAGGCGGCGGCGACAACGCGTCCGTGTCGGCTGTGGTCCCGGTGACCGCGGGTCCGCACACGATCGACCTGGTGGCCTTCGAGGACGGCACCGGCAGCGTCGTCTACGCCCGTGACCTCTCCGCGGTCTACACGCCCGCGGGCAGCGCCAACGCCGTGATCCTGACCGGGCGCCAGCTCCCGCGACGGGTCGCCCAGCGCTGATGAGTCCGGTG
>NZ_JBMCZA010000229.1:78732-79206 GCF_048654705.1 Nocardioides sp. CPCC 206348 | reverse complement strand
ATCCGAACCCTCATTGGGGGTTCGGATCTTTCTGGTTTCTGGGTGGGCGGTCGCGGTTGAGTGGTCGCGGTTGACGTCGATGGTGAACTCGCGACGGATCCCGCCGGTGTCGGCGCCCGTTCCGGCTGTAACACGCTGTCCGCCCCGCAAGGCGCCCCGTGTCAGCACCAGGCACCCCGTACAGCACTGCATTTGCGATGCTTTCGGTCGGCCAGTGGGGTGGACAGCGTGTTACAGCAGCGCCGTAGTCCGCCGCCGTGAGATCTGCCCGAACGGGTAGCCCGCGCTTCGTTGAAGTCCCCGGCGAGGGGTGCGACAGTCGGATCCATGGCGCTCGCCGGGCACCAACACGGTGCCGACCCTGAACGACAGGACGCCCCCGCCCGCGAGACGACAGCGGGCCGGACGCCGCAGGGTGTGCTGGCCCTGCAACGCACGGCGGGCAACGGCGCCGTGGCCGGACTCCTGGGCGTC
>NZ_JBMCZA010000229.1:72964-78722 GCF_048654705.1 Nocardioides sp. CPCC 206348 | reverse complement strand
GGCACCAACACGGTGCCGACCCTGAACGACAGGACGCCGCCGTCCGCGAGACGACCGCGGGCCGGACGCCGCAAGGTGTGCTGGCCCTGCAACGCGCGGCGGGCAACGGCGCCGTGGCCGGACTCCTGGGCGTACAGCGGTACGCCGTCGGCGCGAAGGCGGACTCCGACGCCACCACCGTCCTGGCCTGGCTCGCGGCCAACAGCCCGTACGCACCTGAGGCCGCCCACACCCAGGCTGCCTTCTCGATGACGCGGACCTTCGACGCCAAGGAGAAGGACGGCACCTGGACGGTCAAGGTGAAGGCGTCGACCGTCGATGTGAAGAAGTCGGTCGACATGCCGACCTGGGCGCCGACCAAGATCAAGAAGGAGTGGACCGCCGCCCACACGGCGTTGCGCGCCCACGAGGCCCTGCACGAGGGTGTCGCCGACACGTGGAAGGCCACTCTCAAGGCGCGCCTGTCGGCGTACACGTTCACGACCAGCACGGCCACGTCCTGGGATGACGCGACGGCGGAGGCGGGTGCGGACCTGGACGCGAAGTGGGTGACCTGGATCGAGGAACACCAGAAGGACCAGGACAAGCTCGATCCGTACGCCGTCGTGATCGCCGGCGCGGCGGCCCCGGCCCCGCCGGCCCCGGCGCCGACACCGGACGCAGAAGCAGCGCCGGAGTCCGGCGAAGCGGCACCGCCCGTCGAGGAGTGATCCTGCGCGGCCTCGTCCGCCCCGAAGGGCTCAGCGGCAGCGGGCTCGCTTGGCTCGATACAGCGCTTCGTCGGCACGGCGGAGGAGTTCGTCGGGATCCTGGCTCGCGCCGCGGGAACGGGCCATGCCGATCGAGGTGTGCAGGTCGAAGGGTTGGCCAGCCACCTCGAACGGGCGCGCGAATGCCGCGAGGATGCGTGCCTCGACCGCCTCGACACCACTGCCCCGGGGCAAGAACACGGCGAACTCGTCGCCCCCGAGTCGCGCAGCGAAGTCGTCCTCTCGCACGGCGTCCTGCAGCCGGAGCGCGACCTGCTGGAGGAGGGCGTCGCCCGCGTGGTGTCCCCAGGTGTCGTTCACGGGCTTGAACTTGTCGAGATCGAGGAACAGCAGGGCGGCCTGCGTGTCCGCGCGCGCCAGCTCGGCTTCCATGGTGCCGAGCAACGCGGCGCGATTCGGCAGTCCGGTGAGGGGGTCCGTGAGCGCCCGCGTCCTGTGGGCGGCCGATTCGCGACGGAGCCTGCGTTGTTCGCGACGGTCGAGCCGGAACACCCACACCAGGACGCCGAACGCGAGGGCGAACACGCTCGACAACAGCACGCTGAGGCGGCGGGTCAGGTCCGACTGTTGCTCGGTTGCCTCGGTGACGGCATCGCGATGCCGACTGATCGTGGCCTCCAACAGGGCACGCATCGCGTCCAGCGCCGGGCCCGCGACGCGGTCGTCGCCGTCGGTGGCCGGGGTGTCGCGCGTGGCGCGGAGCTGGCGGACGTAGCGGGCGTTGAGGACGCTGAGCTGGGAGAGCGCGAGCCCGTTGCTGCTGGGAACCTCCTCGCGCACCTGCTGGATCAGCAGTGGCATGGCCGCTACCGCCTCCTCCACGCGTTGCCATGCTTCGTCACTGGCGGAGCGGCGGTAGCCGGCCTCGGCGAAGGACTCCTCGGACAGCGCCTCGCGCAGCAAGGCGAACTGCGACACCAGTTCGCGGGTGGAGACCACGCGATCATTGGCCCGAGAAATGGCGGTCACGGCCGCAGCCGTCGTGCCGGCGAGTCCGAGGAGCGCGGCCGCCACCAGCATCGACGTCACCAGCGATGTGACCCTGTGCATCCTCGCGCCCTTCCCTGCAGATTCCTCTTGTTGATCGGCCGAACGGGTCCTCAGATGAGCCGGATCCCGGCCGAAGCCTGTCTTCATGAAACCCGTGCGGGCGTTGCTCCTCGCCGGCCTGCTCTCCCTGCTGGTGGCCGTCGGCTGCGCAGCCGACCCCGGACCCGACCGCGTCACCATCGAGGTGTGGGCCCACGACGGCACGGATGCTGAACGCGCGGTCCTCGAGCAGCAGGTGACGACGTTCAACGACCGCCACGACGACCTCGAGGTCAAGCTCCGGTTGATCGCCGAGGGCGACTACAACGACGCCCTCCAGACGGCGGTGGCGAGCGGTCACCTACCCGACGTCGCCGAGGTCGACGGACCGCTGCTCGCCGGCTATGTCCACCAGGGCGCCCTCGTGCCTCTCGACGGTCTCCTCCCCGACGCGGTGCTGGCCAGGCAGCTGCCGTCCCTCAAGGCCCAGGGCTCGCACGGTGGCCGCACCTATGCGGTCGGCACCTTCGATTCAGGTCTCGGTCTGTACGCCGACCGTCGGGCGCTGGAGGCAGCCGGGGTGGAGTGGCCGACGTCCGTCGATGACGCCTGGAGCGCCGAGGAGTTCGGTGCCGCCCTGGCAGCGCTCGCGAAGGAGGACGCCGACGGGAAGGTCCTGGACGTGAAGCTCAACTACGGCGTGGGGGAGTGGCTGACCTACGGATTCGCACCACTCGTCGCCTCCGCCGGTGGTGGCCTCATCGACCAGGAATCACTGTCGCCGACCGGCCGGCTGGACGGTGCCGCCTCCCGGCGTGCGCTGGCCACGCTCCAGGGCTGGGCGCCGTACGTCGACCCGAACGAGGAGGACGACGCGTTCGTCTCCCGGCGCGCGCCCTTGTCCTGGGTGGGGCACTGGACCTACCGCGACTACGCAGCGGCGCTCGGCGACGACCTGCTCGTGCTGCCGCTGCCGGACCTCGGCAAGGGCAGCAAGACCGGCCAGGGCTCGTGGGCCTGGACCGTGACGGCCAGCGGTGACGCCCAGCAGCAGGCAGCAGCGACGTTCCTGGCCCACCTCCTGGAGGACGAGGAGGTGCTCCGGATGGCGGACGCGAACGGTGCGGTCCCCGGCAACTCGTCAGCGCTGGAGGCCTCGAGCCTCTACGCGGAGGACGGTCCGCTGGCGCTCTTTGCGGACCAGCTGGTCAGGAGCTGCGGCAACGCCGAGCCCACGGCGGACTGCGTGGCGGTGCCCCGACCTGTCACCCCGGGCTACGCAGTCCTGAGCAGCCAGTTCGCGCAGGCCGTCTCGGTCGCGCTCTCCGGAAGGACAGCCGGCCCGGCGCTGGAGGAAGCGGCCGTCTTCGTCCAGGGCGACCTCGAGGACAACGACGGCTTCCGCTGACGTCGGCGTCCGTGTCGGACAACCCGTCACGCGGGTCGCGCGTCATCATCAGCACCATGGGCCACGCGCAGCGATCACGAATCAGCCGACGGGCGCTCCTGCTCGGCGGGACCGGCGTCGCGGTCGGCGGTGGGGCGGCGCTCGTCGGCATCGAGACCGAGGTGCTCCCCGGACGGGCCTGGCTCTACCACCACCTCGGGCGTGACGGAGCCGAAGGCGTCGTACCGGATGTCGAGGCGGGCGCCTTCGAGAAGGGCACGTTCCCGTCCCGGGCGCGTGGCAAGGACGTCGGCTGGGCGATCTCCCGGCCGCCCGGGGTGACCGGCGCGCTGCCGGTCGTCATCGCCCTGCACGGGCGCCGGCAGGACCACACGTCGGCGTTCCGCCCCGACCGGCTCGGCCTCGACCGGTTCCTCGGGGCCGCCGTCGCGGACGGTGTGGCGCCCTTCGCGATCGCGAGCGTCGACGGCGGGGAGTCGTACTGGCACGACCGCGCCGACGGCGATCACGCCGGCACGATGCTGACCGACGAGCTCCTGCCGTTGCTCGAGGAGCACGACCTCGACACGAGCCGGATCGGCCTGATCGGTTGGTCGATGGGCGGCTTCGGAGTCCTGCGGCTCGCCGCGCTCCTCGGCGCCGATCGGGTGCCTGCGGTTGCCGCGATGTCGCCCGCGCTGTGGCGCGACTTCGACGACACCGCACCCGGCGCGTACGACGACCGGGCGGACTTCGAGGCGACGACGGTGATGGGGCGCCAGCAGGACCTCGACGGCATTGCGGTCCGCATCGACTGCGGGGAGGGGGACCCGTTCTACGCAGCGTCGAAGGAGTACGTCGAAGGGTTCGCCCGTCGCCCGGCCGGCGCCTTCGAGCTCGGCGACCACGACAGTGGCTACTGGCGACGGATCGCCCCGTCGGTGCTGGCGTTCCTGGGCGGGGCCCTGGCCTAGCCGGTGGCGGTGGTCGCCGGGGCGCCCAGGCACACGGCCACGAGCTCGCCGGCGACGGCCCCGCTGAACACGGCCCAGCCGTGGTCGAAGGAGACCAGCTCGGTCTCGCCCTCGGGGGTGCGCACGATCGCCTTGCTCGGGATCACGTCGCGGTCGAAGCCGGTGAACGAGCACCGGTTGCGCTGCATCATGTCGTCGAGCGGACCGGACTGCATGCCGATCTGTTCGGCGGGTGCGCTCGGCTGGGGCGTGGTGATCACGTTGACCGCGCCGAAGCCCACCAGGAGGGTCATCGCGCCCGCAGTGCTGGCGGCACGAATCGCCTGGACGGCGACCTTGAACCGCTGGGCGGGCAGCACGAGATCGGTCATCCGGAGCCCCCCTGCGCGTTCTGTTTGATCGACGGTCTGTTGTCGATCTCAACGAGTCGGAGGGGTCGGGGTCACGACTCGTCACGCGTGATCCACCAGACAACAACGGGGGTGTGGATGTCCGGACCAGCCACCAGACGGGCAGGATGGGCCGCATGACCTGGTTCGAATCACCGGCCGACGCGGCCGCCCGGCTCGGTGCCGCCGGCTACCTCGCCGACGCTGCGACTGCCACCACGACCTACCTCGCGGGCGCGCTCGAGAAGCCTCTCCTGCTCGAAGGACCGGCCGGTGTCGGCAAGACCGAGCTCGCCAAGGCGGTGTCCCGCGCCACGGGTGCGGAACTGGTGAGGCTGCAGTGCTACGAGGGACTCGATGAGGCGCGTGCGCTGTACGAGTGGAACTACAAGAAGCAGCTGCTGCGGATCCAGGCCGCCAACGCGTCGGGCTCGGCGAACGGCGGCGACTGGAACGCCACGCACGACGACATCTTCACCGAGGAGTTCCTGCTGACGCGGCCGCTGCTCACCGCGATCCGACGCGACGAGCCGACGGTGCTGCTGATCGACGAGGTCGACAAGACCGACATCGAGGTGGAGGGCCTGCTCCTCGAGGTGCTCAGCGACTTCCAGGTGACCATCCCCGAGCTCGGGACCGTTGCCGCCACGCGCCGGCCCTTCGTCGTACTCACCTCGAACGCGAGCCGGGAGCTGTCCGAGGCGGTCAAGCGTCGCTGCCTGTACCTCCACCTCGACTACCCCGACGCCGCGCGGGAGCGGGAGATCCTCCAGCAGCAGGTGCCCGGGCTGGACGACCGGATCGCCGAGCAGCTCGTCGCCACCGTCGCCCGGATGCGCGAGCTCGAGCTCAAGAAGGCGCCGTCCATCGCCGAGTCCGTCGACTGGGCGCGCACGTTGATCGCCCTCGAGATCCGCGACCTCGACGACAAGGCCATCGCCGAGACCCTCGGTGCCGTGCTCAAGCACCAGTCCGACCACCAGCGGGCGATCAAGGAACTCAAGCTCAACCGGGCCTGACGCCATGACCTCCGACCGCCCTGATCGCGCCGACCACTCCGGCCTCCTCGACCGGCACCTCGCTTTCGTCGAGGCGCTGCGGGGTGCCGGGCTGTCCGTGTCGCTGGCCGAGGACCTCGACGCCGTGGCGGCGTTGTCGGCGCTGCACTGGACGAGTCGGGACACGGTGCGCGACGCCTTCGCCGCCACG
>NZ_JBMCZA010000229.1:72057-72896 GCF_048654705.1 Nocardioides sp. CPCC 206348 | reverse complement strand
GCCCGGTCCGCGACAACGCCGAGGCCCTGCTGAGCTTCCGCGACCGCCTGGCCGAGATGCTGGAGTCCGGCGCCATGGATCCGGCCGAGCTGCAGCGGATGGCGGCCGAGATGGTCGGCACGTTCGGCTCGATGCCCGGGCGCGGTCCCGGACTCTCCTCGTGGTCGGCGTACACCGCGCTGCAGCGGGTCGCTCCCCAGGAGCTCGTCGACCGGCTGGTCCAGGGCCTGATGGCCGACGGTGCCGACGAGGAGGACGCCCGCCGGATCGCCAACCGGCGGATCGGTCAGTTCACGGCTCTGGTCGAGAGCGATGCCCGCCGACGGATCGCCGAGGAGAAGGGGCCCGACCACGTCGCCGAGGTGGCGGTACGCCCGAGCATCGACAACCTCGCGTTCATGGCGGCCCGCCGCACGGACCTCGACGAGATGCGCAAGGAGATCTTCCCGCTCGCCCGGCGCCTCGCCACCCGGCTCGCGAAGGAACAGCACTCCCGGCACTCCCGCTCGGCGCCGCTGGACTTCCGGCGGACCGTGCGTGCGTCGATGGCCACCGGCGGCGTACCCATGACCACCCACCACCGGCCCAAGCGACCGCACCGCACCGACCTCGTCGTCCTCTGCGACGTGAGCGGCTCGACCGCCAACTTCGCGCAGTTCACGCTGCTGTTCGTGTTCGCCCTGCGCGAGGTGTTCCAGAGCATGCGGGCCTTCACGTTCATCGACCACGTGCACGAGGTGACCGGGCACTTCCGTCCCGGTGCCGACCCCGTCGACGTCCTCGCCGACCTCGCGGCCAGCGCCAGCCACGCAGCGCTGTGGGGCCGTACCAACTACGGC
>NZ_JBMCZA010000229.1:68862-72047 GCF_048654705.1 Nocardioides sp. CPCC 206348 | reverse complement strand
CTCGCGGCCAGTGCCAGCCACGCAGCGCTGTGGGGCCGCACCAACTACGGTCGCGTCTTCACGAAGTTCGCCGAGCAGCACGCCGACGCGCTGGGCCCGAAGACCACCCTGCTGATCCTCGGCGACGCCCGCTCCAACTACAGCGACCTCCACGAGGACACCCTCAAGCAGCTCGCCGGCTCGGTGAAGCGGTCGTTCTGGCTCAACCCCGAGCACGAGCGCAACTGGGGGACGGGTGACTCGGCCGCGCCGACGTACGGCGAGATCGTGCGGATGATCGAGTGCCGCAACCTCAACCAGCTCAGCGAGTTCGTGCACGAGCTCGCCTGGTGATCAGTCCCGCCGGGAGACCAGGGCCTGGTCCGGCGTCAGCGGCACGCCGAGGTGCTCGGCGTGGGACGACAGGACGCTCCACACCGAACCGGTGAGGAACGCGACGAGCTCCTCGGGGGTGCTCCGTGACTCCGGGTGCGCCACCCAACGGTTGACCGCACCGTCGACGAGCCCGACGATTCCGAACGCGAGGTTCTCGGCGGCGCCGGGAGGCGGCGGATCGGTGGACAGGTGCGAGAGCTCGGCCTCCAGGAGCTGGGCCAGGTCGCGAGCGATGGCGGTCCGGGTGCCGGTCACGACCCGTGATCCGGTACGACGGCGCGTGGCCGAGCCGGTGCCGAGGAACTGTTGCAGCCGGGGGTGCCCGGCCACCCAGCCCACGTAGGTCGCGCTCGCACCCTCGATCGCGTCCCGGATGGAGCCGGTCGCGTCGAGCGCCGGGGCGAGATCGGTCATCAGGTTGTCGACGATCCGGCTCCGGATCTGTTCGTCGAGGTCGTCGCGGTTCTCGAACAGGCGGTAGACGACCGAGCGGGGGACCGAGGCCCGGTCGGCGATGGCCGCCACTCCGATCGCTCCGCCCTCGGCGTCGATCGCCTCGATGGCTGCGGTGAGGATCCGCTCGTGCCGCTCGGCACGGTGGTCGTCCCACCGGGTGTTGCGGCCGTCCGGAGCTGTCTCGGGGTCGACCGTCGTTCGCGCCACGCGGGCACACTACCGCCGCGGGCTCTTGACTGGACAGGTTGTCCAACGTACTTTTGCCCGGACATCTTGTCCAAGGAACCGTAGGGAGCGCCTCATGGCGAACAAGGTCTATGTCGTCGGCGTCGGGATGACGAAGTTCGAGAAGCCCGGATCACGGGACTGGGACTACCCCGACATGGCCCGCGAGTCGGGCACCAAGGCACTCGAGGACGCGGGGATCGACTACCGCGAGGTGCAGCAGGCGTATGTCGGCTACGTCTACGGCGAGTCGACCGCAGGGCAGCGCGCCGTCTACGAGCTCGGCATGACCGGGCTGCCGGTCGTCAACGTCAACAACAACTGCTCGACCGGGTCGACGGCGCTCTACCTCGCGACCCAGGCGGTCCGCGGCGGTCTCGCCGACTGCACGCTCGCGCTCGGCTTCGAGAAGATGCAGCCGGGTTCGCTCGGTTCGATGTACGACGACCGCGAGCAGCCGCTGATGAAGCACCTGCTGGCGCTGGCCGAGCTGCAGGAGTTCGCGATGCCGCCCGCGCCGTACATGTTCGGGGCTGCCGGCAACGAGCACATGGAGCGCTACGGCACCACCGCCGAGCAGTTCGCGAAGGTCGGGGTGAAGAACCACCGGCACTCGGCGAACAACCCCTACGCCCAGTTCCAGGATGTCTACACGCTCGAGGAGATCCTCGCGTCGCGCCAGGTCTACGGCCCGCTGACCAAGCTGCAGTGCTCCCCGACCTCGGACGGTTCGGGCGCGGTGATCCTCGCGAGCGAGGCATTCGTCGACAAGCACGGCCTCGGCGACCAGGCCGTGGAGATCATCGGCCAGTCGATGGTCACCGACATGGAGGGCACCTTCACCGACAAGTCGGCCCAGTCGCTGGTCGGCAAGGAGATGTCGCGACGGGCGGCAGACGAGGTCTACGAGCAGGCCGGGATCAGCGCCGAGGACGTCGACGTCATCGAGCTGCACGACTGCTTCTCGGCCAACGAGCTGCTCACCTACGAGTCGCTCGGACTGTGTGCCGACGGCGACGCCGGCAAGCTCATCGACAACGACGACACGACGTACGGCGGCCGCTGGGTCGTCAACCCGTCCGGCGGCCTGATCTCCAAGGGTCACCCCCTCGGCGCGACCGGTCTCGCCCAGTGCAGCGAGCTCACCTGGCAGCTGCGCGGCACCGCCGACGCCCGGCAGGTCGAGTCCGCTGCCGGCAAGGACGGCGTCGCCCTCCAGCACAACATCGGCCTGGGCGGTGCCGTCGTCGTGACGGCGTACCGCAAGGCGCAGTGACCCCTCGAACGTCCACCTTCACCACCACCAACAGGAGAACAACCATGGCCAGCGTTTCCGTCACCCAGAACCTCCCCGTCGACCCCCAGACCGCGTGGGACAACCTGTCCAACCTCGCCGAGTGGGAGAAGTGGCTCTCCATCCACCAGAACTGGAAGAGCGAGCTGCCCGCCCAGATCACCGTCGGCACCCAGGTGACCGAGGTCGTCTCGGTGATGGGCATGGCGAACAAGATCGAGTGGACGATCACCGAGCTCGAGGCGCCGAACACCGTGACCATCGAGGGTCTCGGCATGGCCGGCGTGAAGATCAAGTTCGTCCTGTCCGTCGCCCCGGCCGACGGCGGCTCGACGGCGACCATCGACGCCGACTTCAACGGCGCGATGATCGTCGGCCCGATCGGCAAGGCAGTGGCCAAGAACGCCCAGGGCGACCTCGAGAAGTCGCTGGCGACGTTCGCCGACCTCGTCGCGGCCTGAAACGGACGACGAAGCGATGACGACGGCAGTGACCTTCGAGGACTCCGGGCTGGGCGAGTGGACCGAGGACCAGGTCTTCGAGGTCACTGCCGAACGGATCGCCGAGTACGCAGCGGCCACCAACGACCCGATCGAGGCGCATCTCCGCGGTGAGCTGGCTCCGCCGGTGTTCGCGGTGGTGCCGACGTTCTTCTCGCTGGCGCCGGCGGCTCTCGGCGTGGCGCCCGTGGAGCTGCTGATGAAGCTGGTCCACGGAGAGCAGGACTTCCACTTCCACCGGCCGATCCGGCCGGGCGACGTCCTCACGTGTCGCGCCCGGGCCACGGGCTACGCCGCGCTCAGCACCGGCTCCACCGTCACGGTGTACGCCGAGA
>NZ_JBMCZA010000229.1:67449-68811 GCF_048654705.1 Nocardioides sp. CPCC 206348 | reverse complement strand
CAGGCGCCCGGCCACGGCCTGGCCGACTCGGTCACCACGGCCGACCCGGACGTGGTCGTCACCCAGCACGTCGATGACGACCAGACCTTCCGCTACTCGCCCGCGTCCGGCGACCCGATGCCGATCCACCTCGACGAGGAGATCGCGCAGATGTCCGGCCTGCCCGGGATCATCAACCACGGCCTCTGCACCATGGCGTTCACGTCCTGGGCCGCGCTGACCGAGCTCGCCGACGGCGACGTACGACGCCTGCGGCGGCTCGCCGTCCGGTTCGCCAGGCCGGTGCTGCCCGGCCAGGACATCACCACCAGCTTCTGGCGTCTCGACGACCCGACGGTCGACGCCGGCACCACGGCGTACGGCTTCCAGACCACGGTCGACAGCGACCTGGTCATCCGGGACGGCCTCGCCGTCCTCACCGACCACTGACCCCACCGGGTTTCGAGGCTCGCTGCGCTCGCACCTCAACCACGACAAAGGACTGCACAACATGGGAACTCTTGACGGACGCGTCGCCATCGTCACCGGCGCCGGCCGCGGCATCGGCCGCGAACACGCCCTCCTCCTCGCGCGCGAAGGCGCGGCCGTCGTGGTCAACGACCTCGGCGGCTCCAACGAGGGGACCGGCGCCGACGCCGGACCTGCCCAGGAGGTCGCCGACGAGATCCGGGCGGCCGGTGGTCGCGCGGTCGCCAACACCGACAACGTCGCGTCCTGGTCCGGCGCGGAAGCCCTGGTGCAGCAGGCGATCGACGAGTTCGGTGGCCTGGACATCCTGATCAACAACGCCGGCATCCTGCGCGACGCCTTCCTCCCGTCGATGACCGAGGAGCAGTGGGACTCCGTCATCACCGTGCACCTCAAGGGCCACGCCGCTCCGCTGCACCACGCGGCGGCGTACTGGAAGGCACGGAGCAAGGCCGGCGTCGACGTCAACGCCGCGGTCGTCAACACCGCGTCGGCGTCGGGCACCTTCATGCCGAACGCCGGACAGGGCAACTACGGCGCAGCCAAGGCCGGCATCGCCGCGCTGACCCTGGTGGCGGCCGACGAGCTCGAGCGGTACGGCGTCCGGGTCAACGCGATCGCACCGATCGCCCGCACCCGGCTGACCCTCGCCACGCCCGGCATGGGCGCCTTGTTCGCGGCCGAGGTGCCCGAGGGAGAGTTCGACGCCTTCGCGCCCTCGAACATCTCGCCGCTGGTCGCCTGGCTCTCGGCGCCCGACTGCAAGCTCACCGGCAAGGTGTACGCCGTCCAGGGCGGCGGCATCTCCGAGCTCGCGGGCTGGCACGACGTCCACACCATCGAGAGTGACGGTCCCTGGACCATCGCCGACCTCGCCGATCGACTCTGAGGGAG
>NZ_JBMCZA010000229.1:65344-67375 GCF_048654705.1 Nocardioides sp. CPCC 206348 | reverse complement strand
GCCGGGAGCGAGGAGAAGTTCCCCGCCTTCTGGCCGTCGCTGGTCGACTACGACCTGCTCGGCCTGCACGTCGCCGAGGAGTCCGGTGGTGCCGGCGGCGGCTTGCTGACCCTCGCCGTCGCCCTCGAGGCCCTGGGCCGACACGCTGCCCCCGGGCCGTTCGTGCCGACGGTGCTCGCCTCGGCGTTCATCCAGGCCGACGGCGGCAAACAGGCCATCGAGCTCCTGCCCGCCCTGATCGACGGTACGACGACCGCTGCCGTGGCACTCGACGCCTCCGGTGTCCCGGCGGCCGTGGGCGTCGACGGCGCCTGGACGGTGTCGGGGACGTGGGAGGGCGTGCTCGGTGGCGAGCATGCCGACCACCTGGTGCTGCCGGTGGCGCATGACGGCTCCACCACGTGGATCGTGGTCGACGCCGCCGCGGTCGAGGTCGCTCGCCAGGACAGCATCGACGTGGTCCGTGGTTCCGCACGGGTCACCGCGGACGGCCTGGCGGTCGACGCCGAGCACGTCCTCTCCGCCCTGGCCGCCGAGCGGGCCCGCTCGATCGCAGCCGTCGTCCTCGGCGCGGAGGCCACGGGCGTGATGGCCTGGGCCGTGGCCACAGCTGCGGAGTACGCGAAGATCCGGGTCCAGTTCGGGCGCCCGATCGGCCAGTTCCAGGGGGTCAAGCACCTGTGCGCCCGGATGGGCATCGCGCTGGAGCAGGCACGCGCTGCCGTCTGGGACGCCGCGGTCGCCATCGACAAGGGCGACGACAACGCCGACTACGCCGGGACGGTCGCGGCGGTCGTCGTACCGGACCTCGCGGTTCGGGTGACCCAGGACTGCATCCAGGTGCACGGCGGGATCGGCTTCACGTGGGAGCACGACGCGCACCTCTACTACCGCCGCGCCCTCGCCCTCCGCGGCGTGCTCGGCAGCCGTGAGGAGCACGCACTGCGCCTCGCCGACCTGGCGCTCGCCGGAGTGGGCCGGGCGCTGGAGATCGAGCTGCCGGAGGAGGCGGAGACGATCCGTCCTGCCATCCGCACCGAGCTGGCGACGATCGCTGCCATCACCGACGAGGACGAGCAGCTGGTCGCGCTCGGTGACGGTGGCTGGGTCCAGCCGCACCTGCGCAAGCCCTACGGTCGAGCCGCTGGTCCGCTCGAGCAGATCGTGATCATGCAGGAGATCAAGCACGCCGGCATCAACCTGCCGCAGCTGCTGATGGGCACCTGGGCGGTCGGCGCGATCGTGCCGCACGGCACCGAGCAGCAGCGCCAGGACCTGGTGGTCCCGACGCTGCGTGGCGAGGTCGTGTGGTGCCAGCTGTTCAGCGAGCCCGGAGCCGGCTCCGACCTCGCCTCGATCGCGACGAAGGCGGTCAAGGTCGACCGCGGCTGGAAGGTGACCGGCCAGAAGATCTGGACGACGGTCGCGCAGTTCTCCGACTGGGCGATGCTGATCGCCCGCACCAACCCGGATGCGCCGAAGCACCAGGGCATCACGTACTTCGTGCTCGACATGGCCAGCGAGGGCGTCGACGTACGCCCGTTGCGGGAGATGACCGGTTCGGCCCTGTTCAACGAGGTGTTCCTCGACGACGTCTTCATCCCCGACGAGAACGTCGTCGGCGAGGTCGACCACGGCTGGGAGGTCGCGCGCACGACACTCGCCGGCGAGCGGGTGGCGCTGAGCCAGAAGATGGAGGCCTACGCCAACGACAGCGACCTGCTCCGGTATGCCCGGGGACGGGTCGCCCGTGGCAGCGAGCTCGGCACCATCGCCCGCTACCACCTCGGCGAGCTGCTCGCCGAGAGCCAGGCCATCGACGTCATCAGCGCCCGTGTCGTCCTCAAGCAGCTCGCCGGAGCCGACGTCAGCACGACGTCCAGCGCCGGGAAGCTGCTGGCGATGGGCATCAGCCAGAAGATCGCCGAGTTCATCGTCGCCGAGCTCGGTGTCGCCGGCACGGTCTCGGTCCCGGGACAGCCGAGCGACCACGCCATCGAGCAGCTCATCGCCGGCCGCGCCACCACCATC
>NZ_JBMCZA010000229.1:56449-65301 GCF_048654705.1 Nocardioides sp. CPCC 206348 | reverse complement strand
CCCCTCGACGGGCTCAAGGTCATCGAGCTCACCAGCCTCGCGCCGGCACCGTTCGCCTGCATGGTGCTGGCCGATCTCGGTGCCGACGTGATCCGGGTCGACCGCGCCGGCGGCGGCGACGCGCTCGCCGTACCGTCCGGCTACTTCGACCGCGGCCAGAGGTCGATCGCCGTCGACCTCAAGGACCCCCGTGGTGTCGACATCGTGCGCGGCCTCGTCGACGACGCGGACATCCTGGTCGAGGGCTTCCGCCCCGGAGTTGCCGAGCGCCTGGGCGTCGGGCCCGAGGCCTGCCAGGGCTGGAACCCCCGGCTGGTCTACGGCCGCCTCACCGGCTACGGCCAGCACGGTCCGATGGCCCAGGCCGCCGGGCACGACATCAACTACGTCGCGCTCGCCGGCGCGCTCGAGCCCATCGGCCGCGCGGGCGAGCGCCCGCTGCCGCCGCTGAACCTGGTCGCCGACTTCGCCGGAGGCGGCTTCCTCCTCGTGATCGGCCTCCTGGCCGCGCTGCGGGAGCGGGAGTTCTCCGGCAAGGGCCAGGTGGTCGACGCCTCCATGGTGGAGGGCGCCGCCCTGCTCACCACCTTCGTGCACGCGATGGCCTCGACCGGCCTGTGGATGCCCGAGCGCGGCACCAACTTCCTCGACTCCGGCGCCGCGTTCTACGACACGTACGTCTGCAGCGACGGCAAGTACGTCGCCGTGGGGGCGCTCGAGCCGCAGTTCTACGCCGAGCTGCTGAGCCGGCTCGGACTCAGCGACGAGGACCTCCCCTCGCCGTTCGACCTGGACCAGGCGGACAAGCTCCGGGCGGTCTTCGCCGGTGCGTTCCTCACGAGGACCCGGGACGAGTGGACCGAGGTGTTCGACGGGGTCGACGCCTGCGTCACGCCGGTGCTGTCGCCGAGCGAGGCGCCCGACCACCCGCACAACCGCGCCCGCCAGAGCTTCGTCGACATCGACGGTCGGGTCCAGCCGGCCCCGGCACCCCGGTTCTCGCGCAGCATCCCTCCCGTCCCGGCGCCGGCGCCGCGGCTGGGCGCCCACACCGATGACCTCCTCGCCGAGCTCGGCCACACCGCCGACACCATCGCCGAGCTTCGATCCGCCGGCGTCGTCGGCTGACCGTTCCGTCGCCCGTCCCACCATCACCTGCAAAGAAGGAATCACCATGCCCCAGCGTCGTTCGCCCTGGATGGACACCGACCTCGACGACTTCCGCGACCTCGCGCGCACCTTCTGCGAGAAGGAGGTCAAGCCGAACGTCGACCGGTTCATCGAGAACAAGCAGGTCGACCGCGAGCTGTGGAACAAGGCCGGCGAGGTCGGCCTGCTGTGCCTCTCGGTGCCCGAGGAGTACGGCGGCGGTGGCGGCACCTTCGCGCACGAGGCGATCCTCGTCGAGGAGCAGGCCCGGGCCGGGGACAGCTCCTGGGGCGTCTCCCTCCACAACGGCATCGTCGCGCACTACATCCTGAACTACGGCACCGAGGAGCAGAAGCTCGAGTGGCTGCCGAAGATGGCCAGCGGCGAGGTCGTCGCGGCGATCGCGATGACCGAGCCCGGCACCGGCTCGGACCTGCAGAACATCAAGGCCAAGGCGATCCGCGAGGGCGACGAGTACGTCGTCAACGGGTCCAAGACCTTCATCACCAACGGCGCCCAGGCCGACGTCGTGATCACGGTCGTGAAGACCAACCCGGAGGAGTCCGCTGCCGGCATCTCGCTGGTCATCGTGCCGACCGACACCCCCGGCTTCTCGCGCGGCCGGGTGCTCGACAAGATCGGGATGAAGGGCCAGGACACGTCCGAGCTCAGCTTCGTCGACGTACGGATCCCGGTCACCAACCTGCTCGGCACCGAGGAGGGCCAGGGCTTCATCCAGCTGATGGAGCAGCTGCCCCAGGAGCGCCTCATCGTCGCCGTCTCCAACGTTGCCGCGATGGAGTTCTGCTTCGACGAGACGCTGCGCTACGTCCACGACCGGCACGCCTTCAACCGCCCGATCTGGGGCTTCCAGAACACCAAGTTCAAGATGGCCGAGGTCGCCACCGAGGCCCGGGTCGCGCGGTCGTTCGTCGACGAGTGCATCACCCTGCACCTCGAGAAGCAGCTCGACATCCCGACCGTGGCGATGGCCAAGCTCTGGTGCTCCGAGCGTGCGCAGAAGGTCGCCGACAAGTGCCTGCAGCTGCACGGTGGCTACGGCTACATGACCGAGTACCCGATCGCGCGGGCCTGGGCCGACCTCCGCGTCTCCCAGATCTACGCCGGCACGAGCGAGATCATGAAGGAGATCATCGCGCGGTCGATGCCGGCGCCGGGCTGAGTGCTGCGGAGGTGCAGGAATACCCGCTTATGCGGGTATTCCTGCACTCCTTGACTGTTGCAACGGCCAAGAAGTGCCAGTTTCCCCGCTGAAGCGGGTATTCCTGCACCCCGTCAGGCCGAGAACTCCAGCGCCGCGTCGTCCACCGGCTTGCGAAACGCCAGCACGTCCTGGAAGTAGTTCATCTTCAGCCGCCACGGGTACGTCGAGCCCTGCTTGGGCATCGCGTCGATCACCCGCATGACGTAGCCGGCCTGGAAGTCCAGGAAGGGCTCCTCGGCGATCGAGGGGTCGCGGTTGGGGACGACGGTGCGGGAGCCCGACTCGTCCATGCGGCGCAGCAGCTTGACGACGTACTCGCACACGAGGTCGGCCTTGAGGGTCCAGGATGCGTTCGTGTAGCCCATGATGAACGCGAAGTTGGGGACGTCGCTCAGCATCAGGCCCTTGTAGACCATGGTGTCCGCGGGCTTGACGGCCGCGCCGTCGACGGCGAGCGAGGCCCCACCGAACAGGTTCAGGTTGAGCCCGGTGGCCGTGATGATGATGTCGGCCTCGAGCTCCTGGCCCGACTTGAGCAGGATGCCCTTCGGGGTGAACCGGTCGATGTGGTCGGTCACGATGTCGACGGTGTGCTGGCGCAGCGCCTTGAACAGGTCGCCGCCGGGGACGGCGCACAGGCGCTGGTCCCACGGGTCGTACGGCGGCTTGAAGTGCTGGTCGAAGTCGACGTCCTTCGGCAGCTGGCGCTCGAGGAGCTTGCGCAGGAGGGCCCGCGACTCGGTCGGCCGGGCCTGGCAGAACTCGTAGAACGCGATCCGGCTGGTGAGGTAGCGGGTGCGGATGAGCTTCTTCGCGATGGTGTCGGGCAGGCGCTTGTACATCTGCGCCGACAGGTGGTCGTGCGTCGGCTGGCTGATGATGTACGTCGGCGTCCGCTGCAGCATCGTGACGTGTCCGGCGCCGGACTTGGCGAGTGCCGGGATCAGGGTCACGGCGGTGGCGCCGGAGCCGATGACCACGACGCGCTTGCCCTCGTAGTCGAGGTCCTCGGGCCACTGCTGGGGATGGACCACCTGGCCCTCGAAGTCGTCGCGGCCGGCGAACTCCGGGGTGAAGCCGGCGTCGTAGTTGTAGTAGCCGGTCGTCGACCAGAGGAAGTTGGAGGTGATCTCGGTGGTCTCGCCGGTGTCGGTCCGCTCGACGCGCACCGTCCAGAGCGCGTCGGCGCTCGAGAACTCCGCGTGGACGACCTTGTGGTGGTAGCGGATGTGCTCGTCGATGCCGTTCTCGGCGGCCGCTTCCTGGAGGTAGGAGAGGATGTCCGGCCCGTCGACGATCGCCTTGCTGCCCTTCCAGGGCTTCCACCCGAAGCCGAGGGTGTGCATGTCGGAGTCGGACCGGATGCCGGGGTAGCGGAAGAGGTCCCAGGTGCCGCCGAGCGCGTGGCGCATCTCGAGGACGGCGTACGACTTGTCCGGGAAGGCCTTGTTCACGTGGTACGCCGCATCGATGCCGGACAGGCCGGCTCCGATGATGAGTACGTCGACGTGGTCGGTCATGGGGTGTCCTTCAGGTTCAGGAGCTCCTCGACCGGGAGGTCGGGCAGCTCGATGGAGCGTGTCCTCGCGAGGCCCTCGACCTGGAGCCAGGTGACCTCGGCGAGCAGTGCGGTGAACTCGGGTACGGCGGGGCGCAGCTCGGCACGGGCGGTCCAGCTGCGGACCGCAGCCATCGCGCCGCCGACGAGCAGGAACACCCAGGGCGTCAGGGAGTCGCGGTCGTCCTCGGACATCTCGACGCCGAGGATCTCGATGAAGGCGCCGATGACCTCCTCGATCATGGCGGCGAACTGGGTGATCGCGTCGTCGAGCGGCTTGGACGGTGCGCCGGCGACCTCGCGCTCGGCGAAGCGCATCAACGCCATGTTGCCGACTGCCCACGCGACGTAGGCGTCGACGATGCGGTGCACGATCTCGCGCGGCGTGCCCTCGAGGGTCACGGCCGCCAGCAGCGGCTCCGTGGCCAGCGCGCAGACCTCCTGCTGGATGGAGAGGTCGAGGTCGGTGCGGTCCTCGAAGTAGCGGTAGAGCACGGTCCGGTGCACGGACGCCTCGTCGGCGATCTGCTGGACGCTGAGCTCTTCGCCCGGTGCGATGTCCCGGGCCAGGACGGTGATGGCGGCATCGATGATCGCCTGCCGACGCGCGGCGTTGTGCTCCTGCCAGCGTCGCTTGCGACCGTCAGTGGCATCGCCCCTCGGCGCTCCCATGACGGAACCTCCTCGGATCAGCACGGCGTCACGACACGGTACGCCGTAGGAACCCGCGCCGACGCGCAGGATCGCCCGATGTCGCCATGAAGATCTGCTGCGCCGCGGGGTCGACGATCTTGGCCCGCGGACGCCCGATCCGGGCGCCCTGCTCCCGCTCAGCGGCGTCGAGGCGCTGCCAGCCGGCGAGGTCGGAGGCCTCGGGGTGGACCGCCCGCACCAGCTCGGCAGCGCGGCGCGCCGATCCGACCGGCTCGGGGATCCCGGCATCGAGGTCGTCGAGGATCGCCTCGACGGTCTCCTGGGCGCAGGTCTTGTTCGTGCCGATGAAGCCGTTCGGGCCGCGCTTGATCCAGCCGACGACGTACACGCCGGGCTCGACGCGACCGCCGTCGTTGGGGACGGTCGCGGTGGTGTCGTCGAAGGGCAGGTCGGCGACGGGGAGGCCGCGGTGGCCGACGGAGCGGACCACGAGTCCCGTCTCGATGGTGCGGACGTCGTCGGTCGCTCGGGCGCGGACGTCGCCGTCCGCCGTGGCGACGAGCTCGTTGCGGGCGACCCGGACGCCGGTGACCCGGCCGTCCTCGCCGAGGATCTCGACGGGGGAGGACGTGAACGCCAGCACGATCCGGCGGCGCTCGGGGTCGTCGGAGGGGGTTCGGTCGGCGAGCTCGCGAAGGAGCTGGCTGCGCTGGTCGTCGCCAGCGAGCAGCTCGGGGTCGGCTTCGACGATGACGTCGACGTCGTCGAGCCCGGCAAGACCGATCAGCTCGGGCACGGTGAAGGCAGCCTGGGCGGGGCCGCGGCGGCCGAGCACCACGACCTCCCGCACGCTGCTCGCGCGGAGCTGTTCGAGCGGCTCGGGCGCCAGGTCGGTGCCTTCGAGGACGGTCAACGGGCGGCTGAGGATGCGCGCCACGTCGAGCGCGACGTTGCCGTTCCCGACGACGACCGCCCGCTCGTGGGCGAGCGGGACGTCGAGGTCGCGCTGGTCCGGGTGGCCGTTGTACCAACCGACCACTGCCGTCGCCGGGATCGATCCGGCGAGGTCCTCGCCGGGGATGTCGAGGTTGCGGTCAGCGGACGCGCCGACGGCGTAGACGACGGCGTGATAGCTCTCGCGCAGGTCGGCGAGCGTCACGCCCTCGGTGCCGACAGCTCCAACGGGGGCGCCGAGGAAGTAGCGGAAGCGGGGCTGCCGCTCGATCGCCTCGAACAGCCGGGTGACCTGCTTGGTCGAGGCGTGGTCGGGTGCGACCCCGTGCCGGACCAGGCCGTACGGCGTCCGGAGCCGGTCATAGACGTCGACGCCCTCGATCTCGGGGTGCTTGAGCAGCTCGTCCGCCGTGTAGAGGCCGGCCGGTCCGGCGCCGACGACCGCGACCCGGAACGGGCCGCGCCGGGTGAGCCGGCGCTGCTGCGGCACCAGAGCCAGGGGCGTCCGGTCGGCGTGCGGGAACGCGTCGTAGTAGGCCGCGTTGAGCTCGATGAACGGCAGCTGCTTGGTGGTCAGCGCAGCATCGGGGACCATGGCGCCGACCGGGCAGGCCGTCGCGCAGGCTCCGCAGCCGACACAGGAGTCGGCGTCGATGTAGACCATCTCGGAGGTGCCGAAACCGGGCTCGCCCGGCGCGGGGTGGATGCAGTTGACCGGACAGGCGACGACGCAGGAAGCATCGGCGCAGCAGGACTGCGTGACGACGTAGGCCATGGAGGTCAGCTCAGACGGCGGCGGACTTGGGCTCGCTGCGGAACCGCGAGGCGGTGCCGTTGATGCCCAGGGCACGCCAGATCCGGCGCGAGACCGTGTTCATGAGGTCGAGCTCCTCGGCGAGCATGCGCACGTCGCCGAAGGTGTCGCGCAGCAGCTTCTGCGACTCGGGGCTCTTCCAGTAGACCTCACGCATGACCTGCTTCGGGATGCCGAGGTCCTTCTGCATCTGGCGGGTCGGCTTCATGATCACGTCGCACAGCACCCGCATGATGACCGGGTAGGCCAGGGACAGGCCGAACCGCTGCACGCGGCCCCAGTCCTTGGAGCGCTCGACGAGGTAGCTGTGGGCGAAGCCGATGTGGCGCGCCTCCTCGGCGACGTGGATCTGCATCACGCGCTCGACGATCGGGTGCAGGTCGTGGCCCGAGCGCAGCACCGACTTCTGCAGGTAGTCGATCGGCTCCTCGCCGGCGAGGATGCCGATGAAGAAGATGTTGGTGAGCGGCCCGCCGGCCAGGCACAGGAACGGCGCCACCTTGACGAACCACTTCGGACCGCCCTGGACGTCGACACCGATCCGGTTCACACCCTCCTGGAACATCTGGGTGTGGTGGCACTCCTCGGTGACCTCGTGCGTGGAGTAGCGGAACTCGGCGCGGTTGTTGCCCATGCCGATCAGGTGGCTCATGATGCCGCCGATCAGCACCTGCTCGAACTGCAGGCCGACCTTCATGATGTTGGAGAGGCGGTACTTGCCGATCTCGATCTGTCGGTCGAGCGGCAGCGACTGGTACCACTCGGTCCGGCCGAGCGGGTCGATCTCGGGGAGCACCCAGCGCGGGTCGTCCGGGATCATCTCGAACTCGGGGCTGTCCCAGGCGATGTCGAGGAACGCGTCGAAGTGCTGGTGCACCGACGCCTCGGACAGCACCCGGAGGGTGTCCTGGTAGCTGAGCCCCGTGGTGTCCGGAGCGATGTCAGCGGTGCGATCGGCGGTGGCAGTCATGGTTCGGGTCCGTTCTCGTCATCGAAATCGGGAGCATGCACTCTGTTAGCGCAACACTATGTTGCATACATTGACCCCGGTTTTGTCAAGGAACTCGAGGGCGCGCGTCAGCCCCCGCGGACCGCGTCAGGCGGCGGGTGTGGTGCAGATCGCTCCGTCGGGAGCGTGCGGTCGGTCAGGCGGAGGGGCGCAGGTAGCCCTGCTCGCGCCAGCGGGCGAGCGCCGCCACGAGGTCCGGGTGGTCGGCACGGTCCGCCGCCCGGCCCCCGGCCACGAGGGCCGGCAGGTCCGGGTCGTACGCGGCGTCGTACACGACGGTGAGGCGGTTGGCCGAGGTCGCGTTGATCAGTGAACCGAGCAGGGCGACGGGGTCGGAGCGGTCCTCCAGGGACAGCACGAGTACGTCGCCCGACAGGTGCGGCAGCTGCGCCGACGGTGCGTTCGCCGTCACCACCTGGTCGACCACGAAGCCCGGCAGGTCCGCACGGGTGGCGATCTCGAGCGCGGCAGCGCCGCCGGTGCCGCGGCCCACCAGCATCACGCGGGTCGGCTCGTCGGTGGCGGCTGCGGCGGCGGTGAGGGCCCGGATGACGTCGGCGGCGTAGCCGGACTGGTCGCCGGAGACCAGGCGCAGCCGCCCGGGTGCCGGACCGGATCCGGCGGCACCGGTGAGCAGGGCCACGAGTCGGCCGGGGCCGACCTGCAGGATGCGGACCGGGTCGTGCGCGCGGTCGCTGCTGGTGAGCAGGGCCATCAGGTCGCCGAGGCCCTCCGGGGCATCCGGGCGGGCCTCGGGTGCGGTGGGTGCGGCGTCCGTGGTGTCGACCGGGTCGCTGGCGCCCATCGCGACGTCGCGCAGCGCCGCACCCCAGTCGGAGGTGAGTGGGGCGACGCCGGCCGCGCGCAGGCCACCGGCGCGCGCCGCGCGGCCGCTCTCGCCGGACAGCACACCGGCCGTCAGCAGTCCGCGCATCTGGAGGCTGTCGAGCAGCCCGCCACCCGTGGTGACGTGGTCCATCAGCTCCGGGTTCGCCGCGGCCAGGTCGTTGAGGTAGGAAGCGACGCCGTCGCGGTCCAGGGCGTCGGTCTCGATCAGGCCCGCAGCCACGATGGCGCCGCCGAGGCTGACCTGGGGTGCGAGGTAGCCGATCGCCCGGCCGGCGATCGAGCCCAGGGTCTCGTAGGCCGCGGCCTGGAGCTCGTCGATCCAGCGGTACGTCAGCACCGTGGCCCGCAGGATGAGGGCGTCGGCGTCCAGCTCGATCGAACGGCTCAACAGGCCGTCCTTGCCCGTGGTGGCGGCCCGCAGCTCCTCCTCGGCCGTGGCCCAGGTCCGGGGGGACAGCGCCGTCGACGCGGCGATCTCCGGGTCCGTCAGCACGTCGCGGCCGAGCTTGGCCCATTCGCGCATCTGGGCGCCCGCGTCGTCGAACAGGTCGGCCAGGCGCAGCATCTGGTCGTACTTGTCGGCCAGGTCGGCTGCCTCGACAGCGGTCTCCGGCGTGCTGCGACGCTCGACACCGGCAGC
>NZ_JBMCZA010000229.1:53723-56426 GCF_048654705.1 Nocardioides sp. CPCC 206348 | reverse complement strand
TCTTCGGTCTCGGGGGTCATCGGTCCTCCCCAGCGGCGGTGGCGACGAGGGGCGCGATCACGGGAGCGATCACGCCGGCCAGGTCGGCGGGCTCGACGGCACGGATCTCCAGGCGCAGGACGCCGTCCTCGTGATGCGGTCGCAGTGCTCGCCAGCCGTCGGCGAGCAGCGTCCACGACACGACGCCGACTGTGTCGACCTCGTCCCCGGACACGTCGGCCACCAGGGCGCGCAAGCGGCCCTGCGCCTCACCGGACAACGCCACCAGCAAGCGGGCGACCACGTCGTCGGACAGCACCCCTTCAGGTCCGCGGGTGGCCCCGGAGTGACGCGAGGTCAGCACCGGGATGAGATCCCCCCGGCCCACGCGCACGGCCTCGGCAGCCGCGTCCGCGAGCTCGAGCGGGAGGTCGACGTACGACGGCAGGACGGAGGGCTTGAGCGCGGCCTCCTCGGACGGGGCGGCGACGCGGGCGAGCTCGGCCGCCCAGGCGTCGACGCCGAACCAGCCGAGCTCGAAGACGATGCCGTCGACCGTGGACAGCGACGCGACCGCCGCGCCTTCCTGGCGGTGCCAGACCTTGGCCTGGACCTCCCCGATCCGCAGGTCCGCTTCGAGCGCGATGTGCGGAGCGGCGAGCAGGCCGATCGCGCCGGCGACGCCGGGATCGAGGACGCCGTCGACGACCAGCCCTCGGCGGGTCAGCGACTCGACGGGCTCGTTCAGGGCGTCGACCACGGAGCGGTACGACTGGTCCTCGGTGGTGGCCGGGCTCTGGCCCAGGCGCGACTGCATCGCGTCGGTGGCCGCGGGCGGCGCCACGTCGAACGGCAGCGGAGCGTCGCCGGCCAGCCGTGCGGCGTGCTGGAGCTCGGGAAGCGTCAGGCCCACGCGGCGGGGTGCGGCGTCGATCGGACTGCGCAGCGGCACGGGTGCGGGCGGCTCGGGCTCCCTCGAAGGGATCCGGGTCAGGTCGATGGTGGGCACGTCAGCGCTCCAGTCCGGGGACGTCGACGTCGAGCCAGTCACGGTGTCCGCGCGGCGGGGCCACGAACGCGGCCAGGGTCTCGTCGGTGGGATCGGGGGTGACGGCGGGCCGGCCGTCCTCGTTGGCGGCAGCGATGGCCGCGATCCGTGCCCGGGCGTCGGCGACCATCGCGGTCACCCGGGCCTCGACGTTCGCGATGTCGTCGGTGGCCAGGTCGACCGCCTCGGCGTGCGAGGCGAGCGCGTCGGCAGCGGCCACATGGCCGCTGGCGGCCGTGCGGAGGTGGCGGGCGCGATCGGAGACGCGTTCGGTCATCGCGTCAGCCGCGCGGCCGGTCCAGCCGAGGCCCTCGACCCGCGCGACGAGCTCGTCGGCCAGGGCCCGCACCTCGGCGCCCTGGTCGCGCAGTGCCGAGACGCGGCGCCGGATGAGTTCCGTGTCGCCGTACATGAAACGCGCCCCTTCCCCGGATCGGGATCCTCAAACCTGTTGATTCAGAGGTGTCCGTCGAGGCGGTCCAGCGCGGTGACGATGTCGGCCGTCGTACCCGCGAAGCTGAAGCGGAGGAACCTGCCGCCGTCGACGGTGTCGAAGTCGATGCCGGTGGCGACCGCGACACCGGTGCGGGCGAGCAGGTCGCGGGCGTAGGCCATTGAGTCGTTCGTCAGGTGCCGGACGTCGGCGTACGCGTAGAACGCGCCGTCGGCCGGGGCGAGCTCGGTGATGCCCAGGCGTCGCAGCCCGTCGAGCAGCAGCCCGCGGTTGTGGGCGTAGCGCCCGACGTGCGCGTCGAGCTCGGCGTACGACGCGTCGTCGAACGCCGCCAGTGCCGCGTGCTGCGCCAGGACCGGGGGACAGATGCTGAAGTTCCCCGTCAGTACGTCGACCGGTCGGCGCAGTCGCTCGGGGGCCAGCATCCAGCCGAGTCGCCAGCCGGTCATGGAGAAGTACTTCGAGAACGACCCGAACACGACGGCCTCGCGTGACGTCTGCCAGGCCGAGCTCGCCAGGCTTCCCGTGCCGCTGGGGCCGTCGGGGTACTCGATGCCGTGGTAGATCTCGTCGGAGACCAGCTGGACGCCGTGGGTGTCGCACCAGCGCGCGATCGCGGCCAGCTCCTCGGGCAGCAGCATCGTGCCGGTCGGGTTGGCCGGGCTCGCCACGACGAGGCCGGCGAACGGCGTGCGTGCATGCGCCTCGGCCAGCTGCTCCACCGTCGGCTGGAAGCGGGTCGCCGGGCCGGTCGGGATCTCGACGAGCTCGCACCCCAGTGCGCTGAGGACGTTGCGGTAGCAGGGGTAGCCGGGGCGGGCGATCGCCACGCGGTCGCCCGCGTCGAACGCGGCCAGGAACGCGAGCAGGAAGCCGCCGCTCGATCCGGTCGTCACGATGACGTCGTCGGCGCTGATCTCCAGTGCGTAGGACCGGCGGTAGTGGCCGGCGATCGCCTCGCGGAGCTCGGGGATGCCCGTCGAGGTCGTGTAGCCGAGCGGGTCACCCGTGCCGAGCAACCGGATCGCCTCGGCGCTGACCGGCGACGGTGCGCCGGTGCTGGGCTGGCCGGCGACGAGATTGACCAGGTCGCCGTGGGTGCGCTGCCGCTCCGCCGCCCCCGCGAGCAGGTCCATGACATGGAACGGAGGGACGTTCGCCCGCGCCGCTGCGGCGTACCTGTCCATCACGTGCCTCCTGCGTCTCGATACGCCGCTCGTTG
>NZ_JBMCZA010000229.1:46333-53683 GCF_048654705.1 Nocardioides sp. CPCC 206348 | reverse complement strand
CGGCTACTCGACGAGCATGCTCGTCGAGTAGCGAGCGTCAGCGAGCGTATCGAGACGCCGCAGCACCGGCGCGGCGCCCGAAGAACGAGCCCTCCCCGAGCTGGGTGCCCGAGCAGTACCCCGCACCGTCCTGGGCGATGTTGGAGGCGCACGCACCGGCGGCGTACAGGCCGGGGATGACCGAGCCGTCGGGGCGTCGTACCTCGCCGTCGACGGTCGTGGCCATGCCGCCGAGGGTGAAGCCGGCGTAATAGGCGACACCGAGGCTCAGCTCCAGGACCGCCCACGGCGCGGTGGTCTGCGGGGCGAGCCAGTCGGGGTGCTTGTGCAGGTCCGGGTCCTCGCCGGCGGCGGCGTGCTTGTTGTAGCTGGCCATCGTCGCGACGAGTGATCCCTCGGGCAGGCCGAGGCCGGACTCCATCTCCTCGATGGTCTCGAAGCCGTCCTTGAGCGGGGCCAGCGACATCCGCTGCTCCTCGTAGTGGTCGCTGTCGACGATCAGGAAGGCGACCCCGCCCGGCTGGCGCAGGACCTCGTACGACGTCCGCGCGTGGTAGCTGTCCTCGGCCACGAACCGCTGGCCGTCACGGTTCACGATCAGCCCCTTGACCAGGTCGGACGGCGGGTAGAACGGCGCGGTGATGAACGGCTCGTCCATGTTCTCGAGGGCCGCACCCACGGACTCGCCGAGCCGGATGGCCAGCCCGTCGTCGTACGTCGACCCGAGGGTGAACGTCGCGGACTTCAGCGCCGGCGCGTAGTGGTCGACCATGTCCTGGTTGTTCACGAAGCCGCCAGCGGCGATCACCACTCCGCCGGCCCGGACCAGGCCGGTCTGCTCGAAGGACTTCCAGGCCAGGCCGACCACGCGGTCGCCGTCGACGACCAGGTTGGTCGCGCCGGTCTCGTAGCGGACCTCGACACCGGCCTTCTCGACCTGGTCGCGGAGCAGGTCCATCACGATCCGGGTGCCCTCGGTGTCACCGGGGACCGGGACCTTGTGGCCGCGCGGCGCCGGCGCGATGTCCTCGCGGAACGGCCAGACCTTCTCGTTGCCGGTGTACATCAGGCCCTGGGTGCCGGGCTGGATGACGGCCTTGCCGGGGAAGAAGGAGCGCTCGAACTCGAAGCCGAGCGCCTCGAGCCAGTCGAAGTGCTCGACCGAGCCCTCGCAGTACGCGCGGATCTTCTGCTCGTCGGGGTCCTTGGTGCTGGCCATCAGGTAGCGCACCATCTCCTCGACCGGGTCGTCGTGCCCGGTCGCCCGCTGCACCGCCGTACCCCCGCCGAGGTAGAAGTGGCCGCCCGACATCGAGGACGTGCCGCCGTGAACCGCCGCACGCTCGAGCAGGAGGACGCTGGCGCCGTCGCGGGCTGCTTCGAGGGCCGCGCACCCGCCCGCGATTCCGAAGCCCACGACGACCACGTCGAAGGACTCGGCATCCTCGGTCAACTGGTCGGCGGGGACCGTCGCGGGGAGGGTCAAACCGGCGGGCGTGGCAGTCGTCATGGTCCTAATCTAGAACATGTTCTACTTGCCGACCACGTCTACGTCGCCGGACGGGCAGCAAGCTGCCGGAGACGCGTCTCCCGACGCGCTCGGCGTGTTCTACCGATAGACTACGTACCCGCCACCCGACGAGAGCCGAGTGACCCTGAGGTGCCCTCTTGACGTTCGATGTCCATCAGCTCGACACGTTCGTCCTGGTGGGTGCCGGGGTGACGCTGCTGGCCGTCCTCGCCGTCCGTTTGTCCTCGGGCGTGGGCCTGCCCAGCCTCCTGGTCTACCTGCTGATGGGTGTCGCGCTCGGTGAGGGCGGGGTCGGGATCGGTTTCGAGGACGCGCAGCTGGCGCACGCCCTCGGCTTCGCCGCGCTGGCGATCATCCTCGCCGAGGGTGGCCTCACGACGAACTGGCCAGACGCGCGCCCGGCCATGCGGATGGGGCTGTCCCTGGCGACCCTCGGCGTCGTCATCTCGGTCGCGATCGTGGCGGTGGGCGGGCACTACCTGCTCGGCCTGCCGTGGGAGCTGGCCGTGCTGCTGGGTGCGGTCTGTTCGCCCACCGATGCCGCGGCCGTGTTCTCGGTGCTCCGCGTCGTGCCGCTGCCCAAGCGCATCTCCGGCACCCTCGAGGCCGAGTCCGGCCTCAACGACGCGCCGACGGTCGTCATCGTCACCCTCGTCTCGTCGGGGGCGTTCGCCGAGCACGGCCTGCTCGGCAGCACCGGCATCGTCATCTACGAGCTGATCGCCGGCGTCGCGTTCGGCCTGGCCGCCGGGTTCGGCGGTGCCTGGGTGATGCGCCGCGCGGCCCTGCCGTCGTCCGGCCTCTATCCCATCGCCATCCTCTGCCTCACCCTCGTCGCGTACGGCGCCGCGGCGGCCGTGCACGCCAGCGGGTTCGCGGCGGTCTACGTCGCCGCGCTGGCCCTCGGCAACGCCGACCTGCCCCACCGGGGCACCACGCGGTCCTTCGTCGAAGGGCTGGCGTGGATCGCCCAGATCGGGCTGTTCGTGATGCTCGGCCTGCTGCTGTCGCCCGACCGCCTGACGTGGAACGTGGTCGGCCTCGCGGTCGTCGCCGGCCTGATCCTGACGTTCGTGGCGCGCCCGGTGTCCGTGGCGGTCAGCGCCGGCGTCCTCCGGCCGTTCGGCGAACACACGCCCTGGAACGAGCTCGGCTTCATGTCGTGGGCAGGCCTGCGGGGCGCCGTGCCGATCGTGCTCACGACCATCCCGCTCGCCGAAGGCGTCGACGGCGCGACCCGCCTGTTCGACATCGTCTTCGTGATGGTCATCGTCTACACGTTGCTCACGGGCCCGACCCTGCCGCTGGCGGCGCGGATCCTGAAGGTGGCCCGACGCTCGGAGCCGCGGGGGATCGAGGTGGAGGCGGCCCCGCTCGACCGGGTCGCGGCGGACCTGTTGCAGGTCACCATCAGTCCCAAGTCGCAGCTCCACGGGGTGGAGGTCGGCGAGCTGCGCCTGCCCGTGGGAGCCAGTGTGTCGATGATCGTGCGCGACGGCGAGGCCACGGTGCCGGAGCGTCGTACCGTCCTGCGCCACGGCGACGACATGATCGTGGTGACGCCACGCAAGCAGCGCGAAGCGACCGAGCAACGGCTCCGCCAGGTCAGTGCAGGCGGGCGGCTCGCGCAGTGGCTGGGCGACGACAACCCGCCAGCCCGGCGGTAGCCCGTCAGGCCGCGTCGGGCACGGTGCTCAGCGGCGGCGTGCAGACGTAGCTGTCGTCCTGTGCGGTGACCGTCGGGTGTCCCTTGCGGACGCCCTTGAACTTCTTGCCCACCACGATGGTGATGCCGGGGTAGCCCGACGGCTGGTCGACGATCTCCACGTTCTTGCCGAGGTACGACGCCAGGAGCATCGCCGCGGGGTCCTCGGGGTCGCTCGCCCACACCTGCGCGGCCAGCGGGGCGGTGCCGTTCGGGGCGTTGCCGGTCTTGCCCGCGACGAAGCCGAACCCCGCGAGCTTGGCCATGGTGGTGCTCGCGAGCCCGTTGCCGCCACCGGCGTTGAGCACGGTCACCAGGACCTGGGGCGGGGCGACGTCCTCGCCCGCCCGGATCAGTGTGCTGGTGCAGGGCGCCGCCTCGGCACGCTCGGGGAACGGCTCGGTGACGCGGGACCAGGCCCAGGTCAGGCCGGCCAGGAAGACCACGCCCAGCACGGCCAGGGTGATGGCGGAGCGGCTGCTCTCGCGGACGTCGAGTGTCACGCGTCAGCCCTCCATCCGGACGACGCGGGCGTGGAGCACGTTGCGCTGTTGCAGGGCGGCACGCAGGGCACGGTGCAACCCGTCCTCCAGATAGAACTCATCCCTCCACAACACCACGTGGGCGAACAAGTCACCGTAGAAGGTCGAGTCGTCGTCGAGCAGTGAGGAGAGCTGCAGCGTCTCCTTGGTGGTGACGAGCTCGTCGAGGCGCACCTGGCGTGGGGGCACGGCAGCCCATCCCCGGGAGGTGAGCCCATGGTCGGGATAGGGACGCCCGACGCCCACGCGCTTGAAGATCACTGCTGGCGAGTCTAGGTGCCGCGCCTCAGTCGCCGCTGTCGATCCCACTTCCCCTCTAGAGTTCGGGCCATGACCCAGGAGCCGACGCCCGCAGCCGAGACGCCCGCCCCCGCCGCCACCCCGGCGGCCCCCGCCGCTCCGGCAGCTCCCGCCGCCCCGGCAGCAACCAGCGCCCTCGAGGCGGCGATCGCCCCCGGGTACGCCTTCGAAGGCCCTGCGCTGGAGCTCGGTGGCCTGATGACCGGCCCCGACGGCCTGACCGGCAGCACCATCCGGATCCCGCTCTCGATGCTCAACCGGCACGGCCTGGTCGCCGGTGCGACCGGTACGGGCAAGACGAAGACCCTCCAGCTGATGGCCGAGCAGCTCAGCGCCGCCGGCGTCCCGGTCTTCGCCGCCGACATCAAGGGTGACCTCTCCGGTCTCGCCACGCCGGGCGTGTCGAACGAGAAGCTGATCGCCCGGACCACCTCGGTCGGCCAGACGTGGACGGCGACCGGCTTCCCGGTGGAGTACTACGCGCTCGGCGGCCAGGGCATCGGCATCCCGATCCGGGTGACGATCTCCTCGTTCGGCCCGATCCTGCTCAGCCGGATCCTCGGCCTCAACGACACCCAGGAGTCCAGCCTCGGGCTGGTCTTCCACTACGCCGACAAGGCCGGCCTGCCGTTGCTGGACCTCGCCGACCTGCGCGCGGTCGTGCAGCACCTGACCAGCGACGAGGGAAAGCCGGAGCTCAAGGAGCTCGGCGGGCTGTCCGCCGCCACCGCCGGGGTCATCCTGCGCGAGCTGATCACCTTCGCGGACCAGGGCGCCGAGGCGTTCTTCGGCGAGCCGGAGTTCAACTCGGCCGACCTGCTCCAGATGGCGGGCGACGAGCGCGGCCTGATCAGCCTGGTCGAGCTGCCGAACCTCCAGGAGCGGCCGGCGGTCTTCTCGACGTTCCTGATGTGGCTGCTGGCCGACCTGTTCCACGACCTGCCCGAGGTCGGTGACGTCGACAAGCCGAAGCTGGTGTTCTTCTTCGACGAGGCGCACCTGCTGTTCCGGGACGCGTCCAAGCCGTTCCTCGAGCAGATCGCCCAGACGGTGCGGCTGATCCGCTCCAAGGGCGTGGGTGTCTTCTTCGTGACACAGAGCCCCACCGACGTACCCGACGAAGTGCTGGCGCAGCTCGGATCGCGGATCCAGCACGCGCTGCGTGCCCACACGCCGAACGACGCCAAGGCGCTCAAGGCGACCGTCAACACCTACCCCAACAGCGAGTACGACGACCTCGGCGAGGTGCTGACGACACTCGGCACGGGCGAGGCGATCGTGACGGTGATGGGTGAACGCGGTGCGCCGACGCCCGTCGCCTGGACCCGGCTGCGCGCGCCCGAGTCGTTGATGGCGCCGAGCACCACCGAGTCCATGGAGGCGACCGTCAAGGCCAGCCCCCGTTTCGCGACGTACTCGACCGTGGTCGACCGCGAGTCGGCCCGCGAGCTCCTCGCGAAGAGGCTGGAGGAGGGCGCCCGGGCCGAGGCCGAGGCGCAGGAGAAGGTCGTCGAGAAGGCCGACAAGGAGAGGTCCGCGCCCCGGTCCAGTGGTTCGGGCGTACGCCGCAAGGCCGATGACGGTGGCCTGGTCAGCGACGTCGTGAAGTCCTCGGCGTTCAAGCAGTTCATGCGAACTGCTGCTGCCGAGATCGCGCGCGGCCTGTTCGGCACGGCGCGCCGACGCCGCTGACCCAGGGTCAGGCGGTCCAGCGGATCGCGTCGTCCACGAAGTCAGCGAGCTGGTGGACGCCGCGCAGGTCGCGGCGCTGTTCCATCAGGGTGGTGAGGCGCTGGGCGTGACGGTCGCGGAGGGCCGCACGTCGAGCGATGGCGTTGGCCGCAGCGGCCTCGGCGTCGGTGGTGGTGCCCGAGGTGGGGGCGTCAACCGACTCGAGGTGACGAACCGCGGTCTGGGTCTCAGGGGAGGTCGTCTTCTTCATGAGTTCACTGTGATCCAGTGAGGTTTCTGAATTCCTGCTCGGTGGTTACGAGACGGTGTCGGGCCGTGTGACACGCACGACAGGGTGCAATGCGGGACCGGGCAGCCTGCTCAGGATCCGATCGAGCTGAGCAGGACGAAGTAGGCGCCGAGGCTGAGAACCACGCCGAGGAGGGCCCAGAGCGCCCCGGCCACCGATCGATCACGGGCGGTGAGTGCCGGGTCGAGGCCCCACCGCCCCACCACGGCTCCGATCGCGACGCTGGCAGCGGCGGCCACCGGCAGGATGAAGGATCCTGACTCGTCGGACCCGTCGAGGAAGAACGCGCTGCCGGGGAACGACAGGAAGCCGACGGCGACGAGGGCGAGCCGTACGGCAGCGTTGCGCATGCGGCTCAGGATGACAGCAGGTCGTACGCCTCGACCATCGCCGGGCCGTACCAGGTCAGCAGGCGGCCGGACACGAGTCGCGTCGGCACCTGCGTGAACGCCTCGGGCCCGTCGTCCTCGGTGAAGACGTAGGGCTCGTCGGGCAGCAGCACGAGGTCGACGTCGGCCCGGTCGATCGCGGCCAGGTCCACGGCCGGGTAGCGGTCCTCGCCGTCGTCGTACACAGGGACCCAGCCGAGGCGCCGCAACAGGTCGCCGGTGAAGGTGCGCGGTCCGACCACCATCCACGGATCCCGCCAGATCGGTACGACGACCCGCCCCCGCGTCGGCGGAAGCGAACGGTCCCAGCGCGCCCGTGCCGTGGCCAGCCACTCCGGTCGCGCGACCTGCAGGGCGCTCTCGTACAGCCGGTCGAGCGAGTCGAGCGCCTGCGGCACCGTCTCGATGTCGGTGACCCACACGGGTACGCCGGCGTCGCGGAGGCGTCGGACGTCGAGCGCGCGGTTCTCCTCCTTGTTGGCGACGACCAGGTCGGGCTCGAGCGCGCGGACGGCCTTGAGGTCGGGATTCTTCGTGCCGCGAACGCGGGTGACGTCGAGGTCGGCCGGGTGGGTGCACCAGTCGGTGGCGCCGACCAGGCGCTGGCGCAGATCGGTGGCCAGGGCCTCGGTGATCGAGGGGACCAGGGACACGATCCGCACCGGGGGGCGGGGCAGGTCGACGGCGTCGCCGAGGTCGTCGAGGATCAGCACCCGGCCACCGTATCCGGGTTCGTCCCTCTGGTCGGATCGACCCGGATGGTGCAGGATGCGCCATTGACGCGGGCGGACCGTGTGTTTCATGGGGAGGAATCAGGCATGACCCGGTTTGGCGTGTGGTGTGTCAGTGCGGCCGTGACCGGAGCGATCATGGTGCTCGCCTCTGCGGGCGCGGTGCCGACC
>NZ_JBMCZA010000229.1:46100-46271 GCF_048654705.1 Nocardioides sp. CPCC 206348 | reverse complement strand
AGGTACGCCTGCTCGTTCGAGGAGAACTTCACCGGCAGCAGGCTCGACCCGACCAAGTGGGTCGTCACCGAGACGGCCACGAGCGGACTGCACGCGAGCCTCACGGGGTGCTACGTGAACCGGCCCCAGAACGTGCTCGTTGCGAACGGGACCCTCAACCTGGCCTCCCGT
>NZ_JBMCZA010000229.1:42793-46090 GCF_048654705.1 Nocardioides sp. CPCC 206348 | reverse complement strand
ACGGGGTGCTACGTGAACCGGCCCCAGAACGTGCTCGTGGCGAACGGGACGCTCAACCTGGCCTCGCGCCTGGAGCGCTTCGCCTGCAAGCAGCCGTTCGGCATCTACAGCGCGAAGTCGACGGCAGGAGCGGTGACCAGCACGAAGCGGTTCGCCCAGACCTACGGTCGGTTCGAGTTCCGGGCGCGGTTCCCCAGCGCGACGGTCGCCGGAGCGCACTCGGCACTGTGGCTCTATCCCCAGGAGAACACCTACGGCAGTTGGCCGCACTCCGGTGAGGTCGATGTCGCGGAGTGGTTCAGCGCGCGTCCCACCAAGGTCTACCCGTCCGTCCACTACGGCGGCGAGAACAAGAAGGGCACGGGGCACGACTGCACGGTGCCCACGGCCTCGACGGCGTACCACCGCTATGCCGTCGAGTGGACGCCGACATCGATGCGCTTCCTGTACGACGGCAAGGTCTGCCACATCCACTCGTGGATCGCTGCGTCCCCCTTGTCGGGGTCGCGGCCGTTCGACAAGCCGTTCTACCTGGTCATGAACCAGGTGGTCGGACAACTGTGGAACGCCGTGTCCGCGTCGACGCCCGCTGTGTCGACCCTGCAGGTCGACTGGGTGCGCGTCTGGCGCTGAGGTCCGCTTGCCGCCCGGACGTAGTCCGAACGGGCCATGCGTCCGAGACCCGGAGTCCCTGTCGGGCCACCTCCGGACTCCGCCAAGATTCAGTCCGAGGCGATCGTCGGCACACCGGCGATGCTCTGGGGGAACGAGGAAGCACCATGATTCGCGCACGCATCATTGGCACACTGGTCGCGGCGAGTGCCGCCCTGGCGACGATGACGATCGTGGGCGCGGAGCCCACTGCGGCGGGCCCGCCGACCCGGCTGTCGTGCGGCGGCGAGAAGCCGCTGAAGGTGACGGGTGGGAAGTACGCCTGTTCGTTCGAGGAGGACTTCAACGGCACCTCGCTGGACTCCACGAAGTGGATGGTCCAGGACACGGCGCTCAGCGGGATGCCCGCGGGCACGGACGGCTGCTACGTCAACAACGCCGACCACGTGAAGGTCGCCGACGGCGTCCTGTCGCTGACCTCGCGCATCCAGCCGGAGCCGTTCACCTGCAAGAGCCCGTACGGTGACTTCCAGGCGACGAAGACCACGTCGACGGTGGCGAGCTGGGGCAAGTTCGCACAGACCTACGGCCGCTTCGACTTCCGTGCGAAGTTCCCTGTGGCGACCGCGCCGGGCGTCCACTCGGCGCTCTGGCTCTACCCGCAGGACCAGACCTACGGCGGCTGGCCGAAGTCGGGCGAGATCGACGTGGCCGAGTGGTTCACGGGCGACCCGACCACGGTCTACCCGTCGGTCCACTACGAGGGCGAGGACCAGTTCTCGAGCACCGGCTTCAACTGCCCGGTCCCGGGCGCCGACTCCGGGTTCCACCGCTACGGCGTCGAGTGGACGCCCACCGTGATGCGGTTCTTCTACGACGGCAACCTCTGCTTCTCGCACTCCTGGACGCCGGAGGCGCCCCTGACCGGGTCCCAGCCGTTCGACAAGCCGTTCTACCTGGTCATGACGCAGGTCTTCGGATCCGGGTGGAACCTCCCCACCGCGTCGACGCCGACCACCGCAACGATGCAGGTCGACTGGGTCCGCGTCTGGCGCTGACCGCCGCACGCCTGGCCACGTCAGGCACAGGTCGCCGCGTTCACCCCTCGGGCATGATTCGGGGGGTGAACGCGATTTTCGGGTGGTCGGTGCTGGCACTGGTGTTCGTCGACGAGCTGCTGGCCATGGCGGCCTTCGGCGTGTGGGGTTGGCAGCACGATCCGCGGGCGTTGCTCGTGTGGCTGCTCCCCGGCGCCGCGATGACGGTCTGGTACGCCTTCGCGTCGCCCCGGGCGCCGTACGGCGGAAGCTGGGTGCGGCCGCTGGCCAAGGTCATCGTGTTCGGGCTGGCGTCGCTGGCGTTGTGGGACGCCGGTCACGAGGACTGGGCGATCGCCCTGCTGGTCTTCTCGGTCGTGATCAACGCGCTCGCGCAGCTGCCGAGCATCCGGGTGCTCGTCGAGAACGAGTAGGGCTCAGCGCAGGCCGAGGCAGCCGGACGTCGCGGGCTCCCACGGCAGGGCAGCGTGCTCGGCGACGCGTGCGTCGAGGTTCGCGGCGATCTCCTCGGGCCACGGAGCGGCACCGCGGGGGTCGAGCTTCACGCAGAGCAGGATCTCCTCGAACACGCACGCCACGCGCTTGTTCACGTCGTCGAGGACGTAGACGAGCGCGTGGGCGGCGCGGTCCGAACGGCCCAGGAGGCGGACCCGGACCGACATCAGGTCGCCGGTGCGCAGCTCGTGCAGGTAGGTCAGGTGGTGCTCGGCCGAGAGCACCACGAGGCCGGTCGTGGCCGGCCAGTTGAACGGGATGCCCACCTCGAGCAGCGACTCGTCGAGGCCTTCGCTGCCGATGCCCAGGTAGTGGCGCACGTTGAGGTGTCCGTTGCTGTCCTCGAACGCCATCGGCACCGGCTGCTCGGCGTAGGCAGGGAGGGTGACGAGTTGTTCGAAGCTCGGCTGGTTGCTCATGAGCGGGACCCTACTGCGCGGACCTGCTCCGTGACGCCCGGCCCTGCAGCAGGAGTCGTTCCGCGTCGTTCCGGGTCCGCCGGGCCGCTTCGTCGAACTGTTCGGCCGCGCCGCTGTGCTCCCCGGACCGGCTGAGCAGGTCGCCGCGCACGCTCGGAATCAACGGGGACGAGCCGAGCGCGTCCGCGGGTACGGCGTCGAGCACGGCGATCCCGGCCGCGGCGCCGAACGCCCGTCCGTGCGCGACGGCCCGGTTCACCTCCACGACCGGGCCGGGCGCGGCTTCGCGGAGCAGGTCGTAGAGGGCGGCGATGCGCGGCCAGTTCGTCTCCCCGGGCATCGTCGTACGGGCATGCTCGTGGGCGATCCGGGCCTGGAGGAAGTAGCGCCCCACCGGCACGCCGCGAGCGGCCAGCGCCTCGGCCCGGCCCAGGGCGGCGACGCCGCGGCGGATGAGCAGCCGGTCCCACCGGTCGCGGTCCTGGTCGTCGAGGAGCAGGGGATTGCCCGCGGCGTCGGTCCGGGCATGGAGCCGGGACGCCTGGAGCTCGAGGAGCGCCTGCAGGCCGTGCGCCTCGGGCTCGTCGGGGGCGAGCCCGGCGAGCATCCGGGCCAGGCGGATGCCTTCGGTGGCGAGGTCCGGTCGGGTCCAGTCCTCCCCGGCGGTCGCCGCATAGCCCTCGTTGAAGACGAGGTAGATCACCGCCATCACG
>NZ_JBMCZA010000229.1:30755-42748 GCF_048654705.1 Nocardioides sp. CPCC 206348 | reverse complement strand
TCGAACCCGGCCTTCGCGTCGGCCAGCGTCTTCTTGGCCCGCGCAATGCGCTGGCCCATGGTGGCGTCGGCAACGAGGAAGCCGCGGGCGATCTCGACCGTCGTCAGTCCGCCGACCATGCGCAGGGTCAGGGCGGCCCGGGAGTCGGCGGTCAGCGTCGGGTGGCAGCACAGGAACATCAGCCGCAGGACGTCGTCCTCGATGTGATCGACCTGGGAGGTGAGGTCGGGCATCGGATCCACCTCCCCTGCGGTGCGCTCGAGCTCGGCCGTCTTGCGGCGCAATGTCTCCGCGCGCCGGAACGAATCGATGGCGCGCCGCTTCGCGGTGGTCATCAACCAGGCCGCCGGGTTGTCCGGGATCCCCGACGCGGGCCACTGCTCGAGGGCGGTGACGAAAGCGTCCTGGGCCAGGTCCTCCGCCATCCCGACGTCACGCGTCATCCGCGTCAGCGCCGCGATCAGCACCGCTGACTCCTTCCGCCAGACCTCGGTGACTGCTTCGGTCGTGACGGCGTGGGGCATGCGCCCAGCCTAGGTCCACGAAGTGTGGCAATTGGGGGCACGAAGTGCGGCATCTGGGGGTGCGAAGTGTGCCCAGAAGCGACACCTCGCACCCCCATTTGCCACACTTCGTGGCTCACTCGGTCGGCGGCGGGCCCTCGGAGATCTCGCGCAGGGTGATCACGAGCTCGCCCTCGGGCCAGTGGTCGACGTGGAGCTGTGCCATCTCGCGCATGTTCTCCACGGCCTGTTCCTTGTCGTCGAACTGCAGGAGCGCCCAGCCGCCGACGACCTCCTTCGCCTCGGCGTACGGGCCGTCGACGCGGGTCATCTCGCCCTTGCGGACGACGAAGTTGATGGCGTCCTCGGTGCCGAACAGTCCGCCACCGTCGACGAACGAGCCGTTGGCAGCCGACTTCGCGATGAACGTGTCCATCGCGTCCATCAATGCCTGCGTCGGCGGGGTGTCGTTCGCCTCGTCCATCCTCACCAGGCCCATGTAGCGCGTCATGTCGATCCGTCCTTCGTTCGTAGGTGTCGGTGGAGTGCTTCCGAACCTACGTCGAACGGCGGACCCGGTCTTCGACACGGGACCTGGAAAAGATGTGGTCAGACGTTCCGTCGGTACTGGCCGCCGACCTCGAAGAACGCGTCGGTGATCTGGCCGAGCGAGCAGACCCGGGCAGCGTCCATCAGTACGGCGAAGACGTTCTCGCCGCTGATCGCCGCGGCCTTGAGGGCCTCGAGCGCGCGTACGCCGTCGTCCTTGTGGTCGACCTGGTAGGCACGGACCCGGGTGAGCTGGGACTCCTTCTCGCTCTCGGTGGCTCGCGCGAGCTCGATCGTCTGCGGCTCCTCGTCCTCCACGACCGGCTTGCGGAACGTGTTGACGCCGATGATCGGGAGCGAGCCGTCGTGCTTGCGGTGCTCGTAGAGCATCGACTCGTCCTGGATCCGGCCACGCTGGTAGCCGGTCTCCATCGCGCCGAGCACGCCGCCGCGCTCGTTGATGCGATCGAACTCCATCAGCACGGCCGCCTCGACCATGTCGGTCAGCTCGTCGATGATGTACGAGCCCTGGAGCGGGTTCTCGTTCATCGCGAGGCCCCACTCACGGTTGATGATCAACTGGATCGCCAGCGCGCGGCGCACGGACTCCTCGGTCGGGGTGGTGACCGCTTCGTCGTACGCGTTGGTGTGCAGCGAGTTCGCGTTGTCGTAGATCGCGATCAGCGCCTGCAGCGTCGTACGGATGTCGTTGAAGTCCATCTCCTGCGCGTGCAGGGACCGGCCCGACGTCTGGACGTGGTACTTCAGCTTCTGCGAGCGCTCGTTGGCGCCGTACTTGTCGCGCATCGCGACGGCCCAGATACGACGGGCGACGCGACCGAGGACGGAGTACTCCGGGTCCATGCCGTTGGAGAAGAAGAAGGACAGGTTCGGCGCGAACGCGTCGATGTCCATGCCGCGGGCGAGGTACGACTCGACGTACGTGAAGCCGTTGCTCAGCGTGAAGGCGAGCTGGCTGATCGGGTTCGCCCCGGCCTCGGCGATGTGGTAACCCGAGATCGACACCGAGTAGAAGTTCTGGACCGCGTTGTCGATGAAGTACTGCTGGATGTCGCCCATCATCCGCAGCGAGAACTCGGTCGAGAACAGCGCGGTGTTCTGGCCCTGGTCCTCCTTGAGGATGTCGGCCTGCACGGTGCCGCGGACGTTCGCGAGGGCGAACGCCTTGATCTCGTTGTGCTCGGAGACCGACGGCTGGCGCTTCTCGCGCTCGACGAACGCCTCGACCTGCTGGTCGATGGCGGTGTTGAGGAAGAACGCCAGCACCGTCGGGGCCGGGCCGTTGATGGTCAGCGAGACCGAGGTCGACGGGGCGACCAGGTCGAACCCGTCGAACAGCGCCTTCATGTCGTCGAAGGTCGCGACGGACACGCCGGAGGTGCCGACCTTGCCGTAGATGTCGGGACGCGGGTCGGGGTCGCGGCCGTAGAGGGTCACCGAGTCGAACGCGGTCGACAGGCGGGTCGCGTCGGCGTGCTCGGAGAGCACCTTGAAGCGGCGGTTGGTGCGGAACGGGTCACCCTCGCCGGCGAACATCCGGGCCGGGTCCTCACCGTCGCGCTTGAACGGGAACACGCCCGCGGTGAACGGGAAGTAGCCCGGGAGGTTCTCGCGACGCCAGTACTTCACGAGCTCGCCGTGGTCGGTGTAGCGGGGGAGCGCGACGCGGCGGATCTTGTTGCCCGACAGCGATTCACGCGTGAGTGCGGTGTGGATGTCGCGGTCACGGACCTTGACGACCTGCTCGTCGCCTTCGTACGACGCGACTACGGAAGGCCAGCGCTCGATCTGCTCGGTGATCTCGTGCGGCAGGTCCTTGCGGGCGCCTTCGACGAGGTCCTCGAGGACGTCGGTGTCGGCGTCGGTGCTGGCCGCGACGACCTCGCCCCGGACGTACTCGAGACGCTGCAGGCGGACCGCCGCGTCGGCGAGGCGCTCGGTGTCGTGGTGGTAGCCACGGACCGTCTCGGCGATCTCGGCGAGGTAGCGCACCCGGTTCGGGGGAACGATGTGGCCGGCCTCGGTCGAGTGCCGTACGTCGACCCGGGGGAGCACGCCCTCGTGGAAGACGAGGCCCTTGCCGGCCAGCTGGTCCTTGAGCTCCTGGTAGAGCGCGGTCACGCCGTCGTCGTTGAAGTGGGCGGCCGAGGTTCCGAAGACCGGCATGTCCTCGGGCTTCTTGCCGAACGCCTCGCGGTTGCGGACCATCTGGCGGCCGACGTCACGCAGGGCATCCATCGCGCCGCGGCGCTCGAACTTGTTGATCGCGACGACGTCGGCGAAGTCGAGCATGTCGATCTTCTCGAGCTGCGAGGCGGCGCCGAACTCCGGCGTCATGACGTACATGCTCACGTCGACGAACGGCACGATCGCGGCGTCGCCCTGGCCGATGCCGGGGGTCTCGACGATGACGAGGTCGAAGCCGGCGGCCTTCACGACGTCGATCACGTCGCCGAGGTGTTCGGGGAGCTCATGGGCGCCGCGCGTGGCGAGGCTGCGGAAGAACGCCCGGTCGCCGTCGAGCGAGTTCATCCGGATCCGGTCACCGAGAAGCGCACCGCCACCGCGGCGACGGGTCGGGTCGACCGCGATCACGGCGACGCGGAGCTTGTCCTGCTGGTCGACGCGGAACCGGCGCACCAGCTCGTCGGTGAGGCTGGACTTGCCGGAGCCACCGGTGCCCGTGATGCCGAGGACCGGCACATCGCGGCTGGCGGCGACCTGCTTGAGCTTCGCGAGCATCTCTGCCGGGAGCTGGCCGGACTCGGCGCCGCTGAGCGCGCGGGCCAGCGAGAACCGGTCACCGGAGACGACGGCGTCGGCCTCGACCGCGCCCAGGGTCCACGGGTCGACGTCGCAGGCCTTGATCATCGAGTTGATCATCCCGACCAGGCCGAGCCGGACGCCGTCCTCGGGGGAGAAGATGGTGACGCCGCACTTGGCGAGGCGCTCGATCTCCTCGTGGACGATCACGCCGCCACCGCCGCCGTACACCTTGATGTGGCCGGCGCCGCGCTCGCGCAACGACTCGACGAGGTACTCGAAGTACTCGACGTGTCCGCCCTGGTACGACGACACGGCGACACCCTGCACGTCCTCCTCGATCGCCGCGTCGACGACCTCCTGGACCGACCGGTTGTGGCCGAGGTGGATGACCTCCGCACCCTGGCTCTGCAGGATGCGGCGCATGATGTTGATCGAGGCGTCGTGGCCGTCGAACAGGGCCGACGAGGTCACGAAGCGAACGGGGTGCTGCGGCGTGTGCAACGAGATGTCAGACATGCAGAGGTCCTCCAAAGTCTTTGGACTTCCGATAGTAGGACGTCCTACTAAATTTGTGAAGTCGGAGTGCTGCGGGTGACGCGGGATCCTCTAGGGTCAGGGCATGCCTGAGCCACGCCTCCCGTTCGATCCCATCGATCGCGCAGGAGACCTCTGGGCCGAGCACTTCGGTGACGCGACGGCCATGCGCCTCGCCACCTCGGTCATGCGGGTCCAGCAACTGATGATCAGCGCGCTGGACGCGGCGCTCAAGCCCTATGCGCTCACCTTCTCGCGCTACGAGGTGCTCGTGCTGCTCCACTTCAGCAAGAGCGGTTCGCTGCCGCTCAGCAAGATCGGCGAGCGCCTGATGGTGCACCCGACCTCAGTGACCAGCGCCATCGACCGACTCGAGTCCCAGGGCTTCGTCGAGCGGGTCCCCGATCAGGACGACCGGCGCCGGACCCTCGCCCGCCTCACCGCCAAGGGGCGCTCCACCGTCCGCGCAGCGACCGAAGCCGTGAGCGAGATCGACTTCGCGATCACCGGGCTCACCGACCGCCAGCAGGACGACGCCTACCAGCTGCTGCGTCGCCTGCGGCGGGCATCGGGTGACTTCCCGAGCTGAGCTGCGAAAGTCAGTTGTAGGTGTAGAAACCCCGGCCGGTCTTGCGGCCGAGCAGGCCGGCCTCGACCATCCGGTTGAGCAGCGGCGGCGCCGTGTAGAGCGGCTCCTTGAACTCCTCGTAGAGCGACTCGGCGATCGCGCGCGTGGTGTCGAGGCCGATCAGGTCCGCCAGGGCCAGCGGGCCCTGCGGGTGGGCGGCGCCGAGCACGAAGCCCTGGTCGATGTCCTCGGCGGTGGCGAAGCCGGACTCGAGCATCCGGATGGCCGAGAGGATGAACGGGACGAGCAGGGCGTTGACGACGAAGCCGGCGCGGTCCTGGCAGTCGATGGCGTTCTTGCCGAGGTCTCCCTCGACGAACGTGCGGGCGCGCTCGACGGTCTCGTCGGCGGTCATCAACGAGGGCACCAGCTCGACGAGCTTGAGCACGGGGACCGGGTTGAAGAAGTGCACGCCGAGCACGTGGCTGGGGCGCTGCGTGACGACTGCGAGCTTCATGATCGGGATCGACGACGTGTTGGACGCCAGGATCGCGTCCGGGCTGGTGACGACGGCGTCGAGGCGGCGGAACAGGTCCGTCTTGGCGGCCTCGTCCTCGACGATGGCCTCCACGACGAAGTCGCGGTCGGCGAGGGCCTCGATGTCCTCGACCACGCGGATCCGGGCGAGCACGGCGTCCGCGGACTCGATCTTGCCGCGGCTCTCGGCCCGCTTGAGGGAGGTCTCCAGGCGGTGGCGGCCCGCGTCGACAGCGGCCGCGGAGGACTCCAGGACGACGACGTCCTTGCCGGCGCGGGCGCACACCTCGGCGATGCCCGACCCCATCAGGCCGCAGCCCACCACTCCCACGCGCTCGATGCTCATCCGCTTCTCCTCAACCTTGGTCAGCCGTCCCGCATTTAGTAGGACGTCCTAGCAAAGTAAGGGTGACTGGTGAGTAGCACCAGCCGCGGCGACCCCTCAGCGGCCGAGTGCGGTGGTGACCTCGGCCACCAGCAGGTCCGCGGTGCGCTCGACCATCGTGAGCACGTCGCGGAAGCCGGAGTCGCCGCCGTAGTAGGGGTCGGGAACCTCGCCGCCGGGTTCGTCCGGATCGAAGTCACGGAACGGCCTGACCCGGGTGGCGTCGACCTCGCCGGCGGCGAGGCCGCGGACGTCGCGCAGGTTGTCCCGGTCCATGGTGAGGACGAGGTCGAAGTCGTCGAGCCAGGGCGGTTGCACCTGCTGTGCGCGGTGCCGGCTGGCGTCGTACCCCTCGCTGGTGAGGAGAGCGGCCGCGCGGCGGTCCATCGGGTCGCCCGCGTGCCAGCCACCGGTGCCGGCGCTGACGACCTCGACGGCGTCGTCCAGCCCGGCCTCGGCGATCCGGGCGGAGAGTACGACGTCGGCCATGGGGGAGCGGCAGATGTTGCCGAGGCAGACCACGGCGATCCGGTAGCGACCGGGCGTGCGGGGCGGCGGCGCGCTCGGCACGGTCAGTCGTCCTCGACGCCGACCATGGCGTCGAGGAACCACGTCGTGATGCTGATGATGATCGCGCCGCCGACGGCCGGCCAGAACCCGTCGACGCGGAATCCGATGTCGACGACGTCGGCGAACCAGGCGGTCAGGCGCAGGAGCAGTGCGTTCAGGACCAGCAGGAACAGGCCGAGCGTCACGAGGATGAACGGGAACGACAGGATCACCAGGACCGGCTTGACCAGCGAGGTGACTGCGCACGAGATGAGGGCGACGGCGAGGAGCGGGAGGATCTTGTCCTCGATCTCCGCCCGGCCCGTCTCGGCGCCGGTGAACCAGATGCCGTCGATGAGCTGGGCAGCGAGCGCGACCGCCGCCGCGGTGATCGCCCAGCGGGAGAGGAAGGCCAGCATGCGGCCAGTCTGTCAGGTGGGGTGTCAGGCCTACTCGAGACCGAGCGCCTCGATGACCTCGACCTCGGCGTCGTCGATGTGGCGGCGCAGGAACTCGTAGGCGCCACCGGGGCCTTCGACGTCGCCGGCTTCGAGCAGCTCGACCAGGCCCTCGTGGGACTCGGCCTCGTTGTGGGCGTTGCGGTTCAACCGGTCGACCTGCGCGAGCGCCAGCTTGAGCTCGTCCATCAGTGCCTCGGCCATCTGGACCAGCCGTGGGCTCCCGGTGAGCTCGACGAGCGACACGTGGAAGGAGAGGTGGCGCTCGTTGAGCTCTTCGTACGACGCGGCGCCGCCGCGCACGGCACTGGTGTAGGCGACGAGGGTCTCCCGCACGCGTTGACGTCGTACGTCGCCCGCGGTGGCCCAGGCGCGGACGCCGGCCCCCTCGAGGACCCAGCGCGCCCGGCACACGTCGCGCACCGACTCGGCGCGCGGGGTCGCGACGGTGACTCCCCGGTGGGGTTCGCGGGTCGCCAGGCCCTCGGCGACGAGCACGGTCAGTGCCTCGCGCACCGTCGGCCGGGAGACCCCGAGGGACTCGGCCAGTGCGATCTCCCGCAGCGGGGTGCCGCTCTCGAGCTCGCCCTCGAACACCGCGCGCCGGAGCTCGGTCGCCACCCGCGAGACGGTCGAGGCGTGCTCGACGCTCAGGGAGGCGAACGGGGCCTTGGCTGATGTCGGAGCGGAGGGGGACATGGGGCCATTGTGCCGCCCATTGACCCGATCGTGCGGCGGGACGCTATCCTCGGACTTGTCAGATTGTCTGACAACTTACGTGGGTCGTCGGCGACCCCGAGGGACGTCCGTGTCACGCGGACCGCGAAGAGGGAGCCACCATGACGGCATCACTGGAGTGGGGTCAGCACTACGCGATGGTCGAGCCGTCGTCGTTCCGCGTGGAGTACGCGATCAATCCGTACATGAACCCGGCCGTGCAGCCCGACGCCGGCCGTGCGCAGGCCCAGTGGGACGAGCTCGCCGCCACCCTCCGCGCGCTCGGCGCGACCGTCGAGGAGATCCCGGCACTGCCCGAGGCGCCGGACATGGTCTACGCGATGAACCTCGGCCTCGTGGCGCTGCGCCCCGACTGGACCGGGCCCGGCCGCCGCTCCGTCGTGATGTCGCACATGCGCTACCCGCAGCGCCGTATCGAGACCCCGGCCGCCCGTGCCTGGTTCGAGTCGCACGCCTTCGCCGCGACCTACCTCGGCCGCGACGGCATCGGCGCCCACTTCGAGTCGGGCGACGCCTTCCCGTTCCGCGGCGAGCTGGTCGTCGGCTACGGCCCGCGGACCGACGAGCTCGCCCTCAAGCAACTGGCCGACGACCTCGGTGTGCAGGTCCGGGGCGCCCGCATCGTGCACCCGGGCATGTACCACCTCGACCTCGCCTTCTGCCCCCTCGACGACGACCACGCGATGATCTGCCCCTCGGCGTTCGACGAGGCCTCGGCCGCATCGTTGATGGCGTCCATCCCGCAGCCGATCGTGCTCAGCGAGGAGGAAGCCCTCGGCACATGGTGCGCCAACTCGGTCGTCGTGGGACGCACCGTCGTGATGCCCGCCTGCCCGCCGCGCGTGCGGAACTGGCTGGAGACCCTCGGCTTCGAGATCGTCCTGGTCGACGTCAGCGAGTTCCACCTCGGCGGCGGCTCGATCCGCTGCCTGACGAACCCGCTCGACATCACCGTGGGGCGCGACCTGGAAATCGTCAGCGGCGGCCGGGTCGTCGTACCCGGCGACATCGCCGCCTGACCGCAAGGCCCGCGGGATACGGTGGGGCCCGTTCTCTCCCGTTGACCCCCGCCAGGAGCCCCCGGTGCCCGGAACCACGCCCAGCCAGCCCGGTTGGCCCGACGGCGACGGGAACGAGCCTCCGACCGAGGACACCGTCGTCGTACCGACGACACCGACGAGTGAGCTCCCGCAGGTCGGTCCGGATGGCCTGGCTGCTCCGCAGCTCGGCGTCGGCCGGGGTGGGCGGATCGCGATGGCCGTCGGCGCGGTGCTGCTGCTGATCGCTGTCGTTGTCGTCGCGGGCATCGTGCTGCTCGGAGGTGACGACAAGGCGAAGGACACGTCGAAGGACGACGAGAGCCAGTCGGTCATCGACCCGACGGACAAGGCGCCGTCGTCGCTCGACCTGCCGACGATCGATCCGTCGGACTTCCCCACCGACCCGCCGACCGGCGCGCCGACGATCGATCCCTCCGACCTGCCCGGGTTGCCCGACCGTCCCAGCGGTTTCCCGACCGGCTTCCCGGAACTGCCCTCCAGCTTCCCGACCGATCCCGAGGGTTGGGAAGACTGGTTCTCCGACTACCTCGAACAGGTGAATCCATGAGTGACCCGAACCAGCCGTACGGCGCCGTGCCCCCGCCGGCGTTCCCGCCTCCGGGCGCGGTACCGGGTGGGCCGCCGAGCGGGCCACCGAGCGGGCCGCCGTTCCCGCCTCCGCCGCCCCCGGGATTCGGCGGACCGGGCACGCCGGGCGGATCGGGCACGTCGGGCAAGGGCATCTGGATCACCCTGGCGATCGTCGGGGTCCTCGCGCTGGTGGGCCTGATCGTGGGTCTCGTCCTGCTCCTCACGGGCGATGACGACGACAAGGACGAGGACAAGGGCGACGACGAGACCAGCCAGGCCTCCGGTGCCGACCCCGAGGACGTCGTCGAGGACCTGATCGACGCAGCCGAGGAGGGCGACTGCGACGGCGCGACCGCGTTCCTGACCGAGGCCGCGAAGGCCGCGGATCCCTGCCAGTCCGACGAGTTCCAGCTGCTCTCCAGTGATGACGTCGACGCCGAGGTCGGTGAGGCGACGGTCGACGGCGACACCGCCACCGTGCCCGTCGCGTTCACGAGCCCGGCCGGTACCTCGGACTACGTGTTCACCCTCGAGCAGGTCGACGGTGCCTGGCTGGTCGCGTCGTACGACGGCGACGACTCGGTCCCGAGCGCGGAGCCGACCGACAGCGCCTCCACTGACGATGCGTCCACCGACGCCCCGACCGACGCATCGACGAGCCCGGGTGGCGCCGCGGGCGGCACCAGCACCGCGGACGCCGTACCCAACCAGCCGAAGGCAGTCGTCGAGGCGTTCCTCGACTCCGTCGTCAGCGGTGACTGCGCGACCGCCGAGGAGCTCGCGACGGCGGCGTACATCGAGGACGAGGGCGACTGTGACCCCAGCCAGATCCCCTCGGACTTCGCCGACCACGTGACGTACAAGGTCGGCAACGCGACGGTGAACGACGCAGCCGGTACGGCGACCGTGCCCGTCGAGGCCGAGTTCGACGGCTCCAAGGAGTCCTCGACGGTCAGGCTCGTCAAGGTCGGCGGGCTCTGGCGGGTCAACTCGTTCGACTAGGTCGGGGCTTCGGGGCGGACCGGTCGTGACCTCACCGAAACCCGCGGTCGCGTCCACCTCTCTACGCTGAGGACCATGTCGATCAAGGTCGCCCTCGAGCACCGCACGACGTACGCCTTCGACCGTCCGGTTGCCGTGGCGCCGCACGTCGTGCGCCTGCGGCCCGCGCCCCACTGCCGGACCCCGATCGAGGCGTACTCGCTGAAGGTCGAACCCGCGGGCCACTTCATCAACTGGCAGCAGGACCCGTTCGGCAACTGGCTGGCGCGCCTGGTGTTCCCCGAGAAGGTCAGGACCCTCGACATCACGGTCGGCCTGGTCGCGGACCTGATGGTGATCAACCCGTTCGACTTCTTCATCGAGGAGTACGCCGAACACTTCCCCTTCGCCTACGAGGCCGACGTCGCGGCCGACCTGGCGCCGTACCTCCGCCCCGTCCAGGACTCCACCGCGGCGGCGGACTGGAGAGCCGCACTCCCGGAGCTGCCGGCCGATGGCGTGCCGACGGTGACCTTCCTCGCCGACCTCAACAACGCGGTGCATCGCGACGTCGCGTACTCGGTGCGGATGGAGCCGGGCGTGCAGACGCCCGACCAGACCCTGGCGCTCGGCATCGGGTCCTGCCGCGACTCGGCGTGGCTGCTGGTGAGCCTGCTGCGGCAGTACGGCCTGGCCGCGCGGTTCGTGTCGGGCTACCTCGTGCAGCTGGCGTCGGATCCCTACGCCACCGAGGGACTCGACGGCCCGACCGGCCCGAAGGAGGACTTCACCGACCTGCACGCCTGGACCGAGGTGTTCCTGCCCGGTGCCGGCTGGGTCGGCATGGACCCCACCAGTGCGCTGTTCGCCGGCGAGGGCCACATCCCCCTGTCGGCAACGCCGCACCCGAGCTCGGCAGCCCCGATCGAGGGTGCCACCGAACCGGCGGAGGTGACCTTCGGATTCAGCAACACCGTGACCCGCGTCCACGAGGACCCTCGGGTCACGGCGCCGTACACGCCCGCGCAGTGGGAGCGGATCGACGCCCTCGGCGGCGACGTCGACAAGCGCCTCGAAGCCGGCGACGTGCGGCTCACGATGGGCGGTGAGCCGACCTTCGTGTCGATCGCCGACGCGTCCACGCCGGAGTGGAACACCGACGCCTACGGCGACGTGAAGCGGGAGCTGGCCAGCGATCTCGCCGCGCGGCTGCGCGATCTCTACGCCCGGGGCGGCGTCATGCATCGCGGCCAGGGCAAGTGGTACCCGGGCGAGCCGCTGCCGCGGTGGAGCATCGGGCTGCAGTGGTTGAAGGACGGTACGGCGCTGTGGTCGGACCCGGCCCTGCTGGCCGACCCGTGGGGTGCACCGGACCCGGTGGTTGAGGTGCGAGGAGCGCAAGCGACGAGCCTCGAAACCCCCGGGCGCGACGAGGCACTCGGCCGCGAGGTCGTCCGCCTGCTCGCCCTTCCCGACTCGCAGCTGCGCCCGGCCTACGAGGACCCCTTCTCCGCGCTCGCCGACCACGTGCGCAAGCCCGCGGGCGAGGCACCCGACGGTGCGGACCCCAGTGAGGACCTGGTGGCGCGCCTGGATGCGGACGTGACCACGCCGACCGGCTGGGTGCTGCCGCTCACGACCGGCGAGACCGGGTGGACCAGCCCCGTCTGGACGTTCCGTCGCGGGCGGCTCGTGCTCACGCCGGGTACCAGTGCGGTCGGCCTGCGGCTGCCGCTCGACGCGATCGCCTGGGTCGATCCTGCTGCACCTGCC
>NZ_JBMCZA010000229.1:20379-30691 GCF_048654705.1 Nocardioides sp. CPCC 206348 | reverse complement strand
GCGGAGCGCACGGCGCTGGCGTTCGAGGAGCGGGACGGGCACGTCCACGTGTTCCTGCCGCCGACCAGCGAGCTCGAGAACTACGTACACCTGCTGCATCTCGTCGAGACCGCGGCTGCGGCGATCAGCTGCCCGGTGGTGCTCGAGGGCTACCAGCCGCCGCCCGACCCGCGGCTGGTCCAGCTGTCCGTCACGCCCGACCCCGGCGTCATCGAGGTCAACGTGCAGCCGACCAGCAGCTGGCCCGAGATGCGCGACCTGACGACGACGCTCTACTCGCAGGCCCGGCTGGCGCAGCTGACGACCGAGAAGTTCGACCACGACGGGCTCCACACCGGCACCGGTGGCGGCAACCACCTGACGCTCGGTGGACCGCAGCCGATCGACAGCCCGTTGCTGCGGCGCCCCGACCTGCTGGTCAGCCTGATCACCTACTGGCAGCGGCACCCGTCGCTCTCGTACCTCTTCTCCGGGCGCTTCATCGGCCCGACCAGTCAGGCGCCGCGCTTCGACGAGGGCCGGCCGGAGGCGGTCTACGAGATGGAGATCGCCTGTGCCGAGGTGGCGCGGCTGATGGCGAGCTTCGCGAGCCTCGACGACGTCGCGGAGGAGGACGACGAATGGATCGGCGGGCCGCGGCCCTGGCTGGTCGACCGCGCATTGCGCCACCTGCTGACCGACCTGACCGGCAACACGCACCGCGCCGAGTTCTGCATCGACAAGCTCTACAGCCCCGACTCCTCGCGCGGCCGCCTCGGCCTGCTGGAGCTGCGCGGCTTCGAGATGCCGCCGCACCCGCAGATGGCGCTGGTGCAGGCGCTGCTCGTGCGCAGCCTGGTCGCGATGTTCTGGGAGCAGCCGATCGACCCGTCGACCGCCCCACTGATTCGCTGGGGCACCCGTCTGCACGAGGACTTCCTGCTGCCGCAGGGCGCGATCGCCGACATCGCGGAGGTCGTCGCCGACCTCGCCGACTTCGGCATCGACTTCGATCCGTCGTGGTTGGCGCCGTTCACGGAGTTCCGTTTCCCGCGGATCGGGTTCGCCGACTTCACCGCCGCCGGAGGCGGTGCGATCCACCTCGAGCTGCGCCAGGGCGTCGAGCCGTGGCACGTCCTCGGTGAGGAGGCGACCGGTGGCGGCACGGCCCGGTACGTCGACTCGTCGGTCGAGCGGATCCAGGTGACGGTTGCTGGAATCAACCCCGATCGGCACCTGGTCACGTGTCAGGGTGTTCCCGTGCCCATGACCCGCGTCGACGCGAGCGACACCTTCTACGGCGGCGTCCGCTACAAGGCGTGGCAGCCGTGGTCGGCGCTGCACCCCTCGATCGAGGTGGACTCCCCGCTGACCTTCGACGTGGTCGACCTCGACGCCGGTGTCAGCCTGGGCGGTGCGACCTATCACGTGGTCCACCCGGGAGGCCGCAACTACGACCACCCGCCGGTCAACGCACAGGAGGCCGGGGCGCGGCGCGCAGCCCGGTTCGAGACCGCCCGCAACACGGCCGGCCGCATCGACGTGGCCGCCCTTCGTCGTACTGCCCGCGAGGTCGCCTCGACCGAATATCCCCACACCCTCGACCTGCGCAGGGTGAGGGCCCGGAGCGGCCCGTGACCGTTCTCCGCGACTACGCCGCGGGACTGACCCAGCCGACCCTCACGCAGGGGTCAGCCGATCATCCGGACGGTGGCAACGACGCCAGCCCGAGGTACGACGAGGTCGTCGGCCCGGACGGGTCGCTGCGCGCGCCCTGGAAGCGCCTCGCGGAGATCGCGACCCAGATCAGCCCGGAGGACATGCACCGGGTCACCGAGGAGATCGCGCGGTTCCTCGAGGACGACGGCGTCACCTACTCGCGGCCCGGCGAACGCCCGTCCCGCTGGCGTCTCGACCCCGTCCCGTTCGTGCTGGACGCTGCGTCGTGGCAGGTCCTCGAGGTCGGCCTGGCGCAGCGTGCGGAGCTCCTCAACGCGGTCCTCGCCGACCTGTACGGCGACCAGACCCTCCTGTCGTCGGGCATCGTGCCGGCGGCGGTCGTGCTCGGACACCGTGACTTCTCGCGGGTGATGGCGCGCGCGTCGGCCAACGACCCGCGGCCGCTGGTGCTGTCGGCGACGGACCTCGGGCGCGACCAGGACGGCACCTGGAAGGTCCTCGGCGACCGGACCCAGGCGCCGTCGGGCCTCGGGTATGCGCTGGAGAACCGTCGCGTCCTCAGCCGGGTGATGCCCGAGCTCTATCGCGAGGCCGACCTGCACCGGATGGCGCCGTACTTCTGGGCCCTGCGCTCTGCGCTGCTGCAGTCCGCCAGCGGTGACCTGCCCGATCCGCGGGTCGTGGTGATGAGCCCGGGCCTGCACTCCGAGACCTACTACGACCAGGCGTCGATCGCCACCAACCTCGGTTTCCCGCTCGTGCAGGGGAGCGACCTCACGGTGCGCGACGGCTGGGTGTTGATGAAGACGCCCCAGCGACTCGAACGCGTCGACGTGATCCTGCGTCGGGTCGACGCCGCCTGGAGCGACCCGCTGGAGCTGCGGGGCGATTCGCAGCTCGGTGTGGCCGGCCTTGCCGAAGCCGTACGACGAGGCCGGGTGCGCGTCGTCAACGGACTCGGCGCCGGCGTGCTCGAGAACCCCGGCCTGCTGCCGTTCCTGCCCGCCGCCTGCGAGCACCTGCTCGGCGAGCCGCTGCGGCTGCAGGGCGTTCCGACGTGGTGGTGCGGCGACCCGGACGGACTGGACCACGTGCTCGACCACCTCGACGACCTCGTCGTGCGCACCATCGACGGCTCCGACCTCACCCTTGCGGGCGCGTCGCCCGAGCGGATCCGGTTGACGGTCCTCGCCCGGCCGCACGCGTTCGTCGGCCAGCAGCCGTTCGCGCTGTCGCAGTCACCCACGTGGCGCGGCCGCACGGCACGGCCCGCGGAGATGACGCTGCGGACCTTCACCCTTCGCTACGGCTCGGCCTACCGGCCGCTGCTCGGTGGTCTCGCCAACGTCCGCGACGGCGACAAGTCGCTCGGCAGCAAGGACGTCTGGATCCTCAAGGACGACACGGCGCAACCCGACCAGGGCCTGACGGACGTGATGCCGATGACGTCGGTGCGGTCGCTGCCCGCGACGGTACCGCGCGTCCTCGACGACATGTTCTGGCTCGGGCGCTACGCCGAACGCGCCGAGGACATGCTCCGCCTGGTGCTCACCACGCACGTCCTCGTCGCCGACTACCGCAGCAGGCGGAGCACTTCTGGCGGCGTCAGCCTCGACGTCCTGATGTCCGGGGTGCACCGGCTCGCGGGCACGGTCCACGAGGACGACGAGGAGGACCTGCGGTCGATCCTGCTCGACGAGACGCGGGTCGGGTCGGCCGCGCACTCGCTCGAAGGCCTGCGCGACGTCCTCACCGAGGTGCGCGACCAGCTGTCGCTCGACGTCTGGCGCGCCCTCGGCTCGGTGGAGCGGGCCACCGCCGTGCTCCAGGCCTCGCCGCACAGCCACCAGATCGCCGAGTCCGCCGGCCGGATGCTCACGGCCGTCCTGGCGCTGCAGGGCGTGACGGCGAGCATGATCCGCGATGCCGGCTGGCACATGGGAGGCGTCGGGCGGTACCTCGAACGAGGCATCCAGGTGTGCCACCTGCTCCGCCTCATCACCGAGCGCCGCGGCCTCGATGTCGACCGGGAGGTTTTGGCCGCCGTACTCACGGCCGCGGAGAGCTCGGTCACCCACCGCCGCCGTTACCGCGACTACGTCCGTCCGGCGGGGGTCCTCGACCTGTTGCTGATGGACGAGGAGAACCCGCGGTCGCTGCTGTTCAGCCTGCACCGGATGCAGGAGCACCTGGCCGCGCAGCCCGCGTCCACCGGCTCGACGCGCCCCGAGCGACTGCTCGCCGACCTGGTCGCCGAGGTCGAGCGGACCGATGTCTCGACCCTGGGCGCGATCGGCGGCGTCGCGCGCCCGCACCTGGTGATGTTCCTCGACAGCGTCACCGGTCAGCTCGAGCGCCTGGGCGACGCGATCCGCGACCTGCACTTCGCGACCGGCCCGAAGCCGCGCGTCTTCGGCGTCATGCCCACCCTTGCCGAGGCGACGCCATGACCCGCTACCGCATCGAGCACCGCACGACCTACACCTACGACGACGACGTCACCGACAGCTTCGGCATCGGTCACCTCGTCCCTCGCAGCCTGCCCTGGCAGCAGGTCGAGGAGTACGACGTCGCGGTGACGCCGGAGCCCGGCGACATCAGCCGTGACGCCGACTACTACGGCAACACCGTTCTCTACTTCCAGGTCACCACGCCCCACAAGGAACTCGTCGTCGTCGGCAGCGGCGAGGTCGACGTCGCCGTACCGATCGTCGACGACGGCAAGCTGGAGCAGCCGTGGGAGGCATCGCGGCCCCTCCTCGTCCCGTCGCAGCCGGGTGCCTGGCAGGCGACCGACTTCGCGTTGGCCAGTGCGGCCGTGCCGGTCCACGCGGGTGCCCGCGACTACGCCGCGGTGTCGCTGACCACCGGTCGTCCGATCGGTGAGGCCGTCACCGACCTGATGCACCGCATCCACGCGGACTTCGAGTACGACTCGGCGGCCACCACGGTGACCTCGACGGTCTCCGAGATCCTCGCCAAGCGGGCCGGCGTCTGCCAGGACTTCGCCCACCTGACCCTCTCCGCCCTGCGCGCCCACGGGCTCGCCGCCCGCTACGTCAGCGGCTACCTCGCCACCGAACCCCCGCCCGGCAAGGAACGCATCGTCGGCGCCGACGCGTCCCATGCCTGGGTCGCCGTCTGGCTCGGCGGCGAGGAGTGGCTGGCCCTCGACCCGACCAACGACCAGTGGCAGAACGACCGCTACGTGACCCTCGCCTGGGGCCGCGACTACGGCGACGTCCCGCCCCTGAAGGGCGTCATCTTCACCGAGGCCAAGAAGTCCCAGCTCCTCGTGTCGGTCGACGTCGCCCCCTTGTGAGACGGGCTCTGTTCAGAGTCCCAACGCCGCGCGCAGTGCCGTGACGTCGTCACGGATCGCAGACAGCCGGGTCGCGGACTGTGACTCCTGGATGCGGTTCTGTGACAACCGTGCAAGAGAGTTCTTCCGGTGGCCTGGCTGAAGCAGGCGTGCTGTCACCTCGTACGCAGTGCGCAGCAGCGCGCCCTCGGGTCCGGCCGGCACCGCTCGCAGAGCGGCCACCATGGCCGCGGGGAAGTGCCACTGCTGCAACGCCTCGGCGGTCAGTTGCGGCGTGCTGATGCCGTAGCGACGGACCTCGGCGATGAAGCGTTCCTCGCCGAGCCCGGTCGTGGCCACGAGTTGGTCGTACCCGTCCACGTCGCTGCGGTGCAGCAGCGCCGCACCCAACTGCGACAGCAACCCGAGGCACATGGCGTCGGCGGTGGTCTCCTGGAACGCCGGTCCCAACGATCCCGTTGCCGCCGCAAGGTGGACCGAGGCGTCCCAGAATCCTGCGGGCAGGACCTCGGCCCCATCGATGCCGGAGAGCGACACGGTCGCAATCGCGCGAACGGTGTTGAACCCCACGACGGTCACGGCAAAGGGCAGGCCGGTGACCTTCCCCGACAACCCGAAGTAGGCGGAGTTGGCCAGCTTCATCACCTTCGCGGCCAACGCGACGTCGGCTCCGAGAATGGCGGCCAGGTCGCCCGCACCGGTGTTGTCGTTGTTGGTGGTCGCGACGATCTGCGCCGCCACGGGGCGCTGCGAGGCCATCTGGTCCAGGCTCCTCAGCGCGGCGTCGATGTCCACCACGGCCGCGTTCACGGCACACCTGCTGGGAAGGAGGTGGGATATCCCGCCTTGCACCAGTCGATGAAGTCGGGACTCTTCAGGGGCCGGCTGATGCCGAAGCCCTGGCCCAGCGTGCAGCCCATCTCTTCGAGCATCTGCATCTGCGACAGGGTCTCCACGCCTTCGGCGACCACACCGAGTCCGAGGCTGTGCGCCAGGCTGATGACGGCCTGCGCGACGGCAATGTGCCCGTCCTGCAGCTCAGCCACGAAGGACCGGTCGACCTTGAGGTAGTGGACAGGCAGCTGGCGGAGGTAGGCCAGCGAGGAGTACCCGGTGCCGAAGTCGTCGATGGCGACCCGCACACCGTGGTCGCGCAATTGGCCCAGGATCATCGACGCCGTGTCGGGATCCTTCATCAGCGCCGACTCGGTGATCTCCAGACAGATCTGTTCGGGCTGCAGCCCGAACCGTCGCAGGGTTCGCTTGACCGTTCGCACCAGGGCGGGATCGTTCACCTGGAGCGCCGACAGGTTGACGTTGACGTGCGGCGGTGCGAGCTTCCCGAGCCGGTGACGCCACTCGACCATGGCCGCGCAGGCGAGTTCGAGTACGGCCTCGCCCAGTTCCCGCACCATCCCGTGGTCCTCGGCGAGCCTGACGAAGGTCTCCGCTGCGACCGGGCCTCTGTGGGGGTGGTTCCAACGCGCAAGCGCCTCGACCGACACCAACTGCGAACGCCCGCCAGCGAAGTTCATGATCGGCTGGTAGTTCAGGGTGATCTGACTCGCTGCGAGGGCGCGGCGGAGGTCGGAGACCAGTGCGAGATTGTCCTGGGCGGCGCTACGGGCGCTCTCGTCCAGGACCATGACTCGGCCCTTGCCGCGTGACTTGGCCTGGTACATGGCGATGTCGCAGTCCCGGATCAGGTCGTCGGCGGAGTGGTGGTCGGGGCCACGCAGAACCACCCCGATCGACGCCCTGGGGCGGATCTCGACACCGTCGAGCATCACCGGGTCGGACAGCACCCGCAGGACCCGGTCGGCCACCTCGAGCGCGGCGTCCAGGGAACCGGTGTCGCACACGACGACGAATTCGTCGCCTCCGAAGCGTGCCACGAGGTCTCCCGGGCGCACCGCACCGACGAGCCGGTGGGCGATCTCCACCAACAGGGCATCCCCGGCCTTGTGTCCGAGACTGTCATTGACGAACTTGAAGTTGTCCAGGTCGAGGAACATGCACGTCAGTTCCGCGGCGGGGTCCTCCATTGCCTCGTTGATGTGATCCCACAACTTGCCGCGACGCGGCAGCCCGGTCAGGGAGTCGTGGGTGGCCTGATAGCTGAGCTGCTCCTCGAAGGCACGTCGTTCGGTGACGTCCTCCAGGGTGGCCATGAAGCCGTCGCCCAGCCCCGGGGTGTGGAGCGGGGTGAAGCGGACGTCGGTGTAGCGGACGCGGCGGTGGCTGTCGACGAAGCGTGCCTCCATCTCGCGTTCTTGCCCAGCCAGCACCGCCACGACGGTGTCGGTGATCAACTCGAGGTCCTCGCAGTGCACGTACGACATCCAGCCGGTGCCGATCAACTTGTCCGCGGGGACACCCAGCAACGCGCAGAGCGCGTCGTTGACGTGTCCCAGTCGCATCCCCTGCTCCGACATCATCGTGGGCACGGGGGAGCGCTCCGTCAGCACCTTGAACCGTTGCTCGTGGGCGTCGGCCGAGGCGCGCAGGGCGAGCTCCAGATCTGACTGGGCAGGGTGGATCTGCAGCGTCCACAGGTTGCCGTCCGGTGCCGGGGTGGCGCTCATCAGGCAGGCCACGTCCTCACCGACCGATGTGCGCACGTTCACCGAGGTCGTCGTGGGACGTTCGCGGCGATACGACGCGGTGACCGGCTCTCCTTCGGGCGTCGTCACGAAGGCAGCAAGTCGTTCGCCGTCCAGATCGGAACGAGCCAGGCCGAGCAGGACCGTGGCTCCGAGGTTGCTCCACCGGATGATCGGGTCACGGAACTCGTCATCGAGCTCGGTGACCATCAGCGCGACGTCCGGGTCGGACGCAGCAGCGTGCAACACCGCGGCGACGACGTCGCGCGGTCGGTGGCCCGCCGTGCCGCGACCGGCGTCGCTGTCGGACCGCGCAGCATTGCGGACCATGCTGTCCCTCGCTCCGATCGGCACTGTGCGGGGTCGGCGAATCCATGACTCGCCCGAGGTGAGTCTCCCCATCAGACACCCCCATCGGCGAGCACGGGTTTCACTTAAGTGGCATCGCGTCCCTGTCGCCCGGGTCCTTCGGCCCTTGCGGAGCCGACCTTCCTGTGGCGACCTGGCCCCATTCCCGGCGAGGGGGTGGAGTGCAGCCCCGCACCCTCCTAGGCTGGGGGCATGAGCCAGCCGCCGTACGGAGTCCCGCCCCAGCACGGAGCCCCGCAGGGCCACCCCGGCCAGCCACCCGCCTACGGGCAGCCGGGCCAGGCGGCCCCGCCGCCGGCGTACCTCGGTGGTGGCGCACCCGCCGGCCCGCCGCAGTTCCAGGGCGGTCCGCCGCCGGGACAGTACGGCGGGGGGCTTCGCGGTCTCGCGCCGGCGAGCAAGCCGCGCAGCATCGGCCTGGTCATGGGCCTGCTCACGGCGCTCGGCCTGATCGGGTTCGTCGTGCTGGTCGCGCTCATCACGCTCAACAACTGAGTGCGCTCGTTCGCCTGCCGGCTCTGCCGGAGCCCGTTGTTCTTCGAGAACTCCGTGTGCGTCTCGTGCGGTACGGCGCTGGGGTTCTCCCGTGCCGAACGCGACATCGTCCCCGTCGATGACGCCGGGACGTACGTCGACGAGGCGGGCCTCGTGTGGCACGTCTGCCGCAACCTGAACCTGTCCGGTTGCACGTGGCTCGCGCCGCTGGAGGGTGGCCAGTGCTCGGCCTGCGACCTCACCCGCACCCGGCCCGCGGAGGCCGATCCCGAGGGGACGGCTCAGTTCCCCGAAGCGGAAGCGGCCAAGCGGCACCTCGTCGTCGAGCTCGACACCCTCGGCTTCGACATCAGCGGACTGGTGTTCGACATGCTCTCGAGCAGCGAGGCAGCGGGCGAGGACGTCGTGATCGGGCACGACAACGGGGTGATCACGATCGACCTCGCCGAGACCGACGACGCCCGGCGCGAGCGGATCCGCCAACAGCTCGACGAGCCGTACCGCACGCTGCTGGGTCATCTGCGGCACGAGGTCGGGCACTACATCGAGTCGCAACTGGTGACCACCGACGAGCGACTGGCCCGGTGCCGCGAGCTCTTCGGTGACGACACCCTCGACTACCAGGCCGCCATCGATCGCCACTATTCGCAGGGCCCGCCCCAGGGGTGGGAGGACTCGTACATCACGACCTACGCGACGATGCATCCGTTCGAGGACTTCGCCGAGACGTTCGCGCACTACCTGCACATCAGCGACACCTGCGAGACGGCCGCTGCCTACGACCTGTGGCAGGGGACCGGTTCCGCCAGCTTCCGCGAGCTCGTCCGTACGGTGTGGATCCCGCTCTCGGTCGCGCTCAACCAGATCAACCGCTCCATGGGCAAGGGCGATCTCTATCCCTTCGTGATCCCCGCTCCCGTGCTGGACAAGCTCGACTTCGTCGCGGGGCTGGCAGGCACCCCATGAAGCGCCCGAACCGTCGTACCGCCCTGGTCGCGGGGACGGTCGTGGTCCTGGTCGCCGTCGCGGCCTGGTTCGCCCTGCTCCGGGGCGAGAGCGCCGAGGACGTGAGCGAGGAGTACCTCGCCGCGATCTGGGAGGGCGACTGGACCACGGAGTGCGAGCTCGCCACCGACCAGTGGCGCCACGTCCTGTTCGACGGCCACCCCTTCGCGAACTGTGCCGACTATGCGAAGGCAGCTGACAAGGCCAACCGGGACGGTGGCTTCGCGACGTTCCGGGAGGACACCGAGGTCACGATCACCGTCGAGGAGTTCAGCAGCGAGGGCGACAAGGCCCGCGTCGGCTACGTCATCGAGTTCTCGTACGACGGCGACGACCAGGCCGGGTTCGACGAGCTGTGGCAGGGCGGTGGTCCCGTCGACCGCGGCACCGTCGAACTGGCCCGCGTCGACGGCGAATGGCGGATCGGCGGCGTCGACGCCGGGTAGCAGCGATGCTGTTGTCGATGAAGTAGTCGTCATGCACGGGATTGAGACCGGCCGCACCGTGGCATGATGCGGGCGAGTTCGAGCGGACGAACCGCTTGTGTGCAAGGAGAAGCCGATGTCTGACCCCAACCAGCCCACGACCCCTCCCGGTTGGTACCCCGACGGCCAGGGCGGCCAGCGCTGGTGGGACGGAACGCAGTGGACCGAGCACACGCAGCCTGCGCAGGGTGCCGCCCCCGAGGCGCCGCAGACCCCGCAGGCGCCGCAGCTCCCGGGTGACCAGGCCACCGTCGTTGCGCCGAACCGCGCCGCCGACTTCAACCAGGGTGGCGCGCAGCAGGGCTACGGCCAGCCCGCGCAGCCGCAGCAGCCGCAGCAGCCCCAGCAGTACGGCCAGCCCGCTGGCCAGCAGT
>NZ_JBMCZA010000229.1:0-20322 GCF_048654705.1 Nocardioides sp. CPCC 206348 | reverse complement strand
GCCTACGGCCAGCAGTTCGGCCAGCCCAACTTCGGTGGCGGCTCGGGCGGCAAGGGCAAGGGCAAGCTGTTCGCGATCATCGGCGGCGCCCTCGCTGCGCTGCTGTTCGCGATCATCCTGGTCGTCGTACTGCTCAAGGTCCTGGGTGGCGGCGGCCCCGACGGTGTGGCGAAGGAGTACCTCGAGGCGCAGAACTTCGTCGACCCGGACTTCAACGCGCAGTGCGAGCTGCTCACCGAGGACGCGCAGGACAGCCTGCTCGACGGCGCTGACGCCGACGACTGCGACGAGTACGCCGAGAACTCCCAGAAGGACTTCGACGACGAGGTCGACGAGCCGCTGTCCGAGGACGACTCCTGCGACAAGACCTTCGATGACATCCGGGGCGACTTCGACTACGAGGTCGAGATCAAGGACACCAACGAGGACGGCGACGAGGCCACCGTCGAGTACGAGATCACGTCCCGGTTCACCGGCGACAAGGACATCGTCGAGGACTGCGGCGGCGACGACGAGGACGAGGAGAACACCACCGACGGTGAGCTGAAGCTCGTCAAGGAGGACGGCGACTGGAAGGTCGACCCGAGCTTCTCCACTGACGACGAGTGATCTCGCACGCGTGAGGTTCGCATCTGCCGTACTGCTGGTCCTCGTTGCCACGATCGTGGCGCCGTTCGTGATCGCCACCGCCTGGCTGAACGCGAAGGTCGAGGACCAGCAGGAGTACGTCGCCACGGTGGCGCCGCTCGCGAACGACCCTGATGTCCGGCGGGTGCTGTCCGACGCCGCGGCCAGGGCCGCCGTCGGTGCCCTCCAGGAGCACGTGCCGGTCGGGCTCCCCGACTCGGTGACCGCCTGGGCCCGTACGGCAGCGACCGAGGTCGTCGAGAGCCCGGACTTCCCGGAGTTCTGGCGCAAGGCCAACGACGACCTGCACCGCGACGTGATGGCGTTGCTCGAGGATCCCGATGCCTCGCCGGACGGCAACCTCACGGTCGACGCCGCGCCCTTGCTCGCGCAGGTGCTGTTGATGCTCGAGGAGCGTGGCATCCCGGTTGCGGCACTGCCGAGGATCCCGCTCGAGGTGGCGGTGGCGCCGCGGTCCCGCGTGGTCGATGCCGGTCCCACCTATCGCAGCGCCGACCGGGTGGCCGGCTGGCTGCCGTTCGTCTGGGCCGGCCTCGTGGGCCTCGCGATCCTGGTCGCCGCAGGGTGGCGGGGACGCGTGCGCATCGCGGGCCTGGCGCTGCTCGGGGTGGCCGCTGCTGCGTTCGTGGTGCGCCTGGCCACCGATCCGGTGGGCGAGTTCGTCGCCGACCGCATCGGGTCCGAGCAGCAGGACATGGCCCGGATCATGGTCGACACCATGACGGGGTCGCTGTCGCCGTACGCGAAGGGCTTCCTGCTGGCCCTTCCGGTGGGTCTGGTGCTGATCGGCCTGTCCCTGTGGCCGCGACGTCGGCACGACGACATGCCCAATAGTGATGCGTGGGACGCTCAGGCTCCCTAGGCTCTGGGGTGTGAGCAACCAGTTCCCCGGCCCGGGACAGCCCGGCGAGCAGCCACCGACGCAGATCGCACCGCAGGGGGGAGGCCCTCAGCCGCCCCCGGCGCCGTACGGCCCTCCGGGTGGCTACCCGCCCCAGGGCGGGTACCCGCAGGGCGGCTACCAGCAGCCCGGACCTCCGGGCGGCGGCTACCCCGGTGGCCCCGGTGGCCCCGGCTATCCCGGCGCGCCGGGTGGGTACGGCGCCCCGCCGCCGAGTGGCGGCGGCAAGAAGGGCCTGATCATCGGGATCATCGCCGGCGTCCTGGCGCTCGTGATCGCCGGTGCCGTGGTGCTCTTCCTGGTGCTCGGCAACGATGACGACGGCGACGACTCGGCCCGGGACAACGACTCCTCGGAGTCCAGCTCCCCGTCGGACGAGCCGTCGGAGTCGGAGTCGGAGTCCACGCCGACCGAGGCGACGAGCGAGACCGCCGGTTTCGGTGAGTCGCCGGACGACGACCCCACGATCACTGCACGGGCCTTCCTCGACTCACTGCTCGAGGGCGACTGCCTCGCCGTCGAGGGCCTGACCACGCCGACGTACTTCTCCAGCGAGTTCACCGATCAGGCCGGATGCGAGTCGGCGGCGGGCAACCTCGAGATGTCGAACGCGGAGTACACCTTCGACGAGCCCACGACCTTCGGTCCGATCTCCACCGTGACCGGCGACGTCTACGCCCCGAACACAGGGAAGACCCTCGACTCGACCTGGATCCTCGACGGCACGTCGGGTTCCTGGCTGGTCAGCGGTTACACCTACGTCGAGAAGTAGCCGGCGACGGCCGGCACGTCCAGTCAGGTGCTGTTCGGGGCGAGTATCGTGACGAACAGAGTGGTTCGGATCACAGTCACGCCATCCATGTGACAGATTCGGCCAGATCAAATGACTGGACCAGTGCCGCGGAGACCCCGACGGACTGAAACTAGGAGTGGCGTGATGACCGACCCTGTCTTCGGACCGGCCCCTGATCAGGCCGACCCCGAGCTCGTCCAGCTCCTCACCCCCGAGGGGGAGCGGGTCCACCACCCGACCTTCGACCGTGAATTCACGGCCGAGCAGATCCGCGGGTTCTACCGCGACATGACGCTGGTGCGCCGCGTCGACATCGAGGCCACTGCCCTGCAGCGCCACGGCGAGCTCGGCCTCTGGGCCCAGCTGCTCGGCCAGGAAGGCGCCCAGATCGGCGCCGGTCGCGCGCTGTCGCCGCAGGACTTCGCCTTCCCGACCTACCGCGAGCACGGTGTCGCGTGGTGCCGCGGTGTCGACCCGGTGCGGCTGCTCGCCATGTTCCGCGGGGTCGACCAGGGCGGCTGGGACCCCTACGAGCACAACTTCGGCATCTACTCCATCGTCATCGGCTCCCAGACGCTGCACGCGACCGGCTACGCCATGGGCGTGCAGCGCGACGGCGCCGTCGGGACGGGCGACCCCGAGCGCGACACCGCCGTCGTCGCACACTTCGGGGACGGAGCCTCGTCGCAGGGTGACGTCAACGAAGCGTTCGTGTTCGCGGCGTCGTACAACGCGCCGGTGGTGTTCTTCTGCCAGAACAACCAGTGGGCGATCTCCGAGCCGTTCGAGCGCCAGTCGCGGATCCCGCTCTACCGGCGCGCGCAGGGCTTCGGCTTCCCCGGCATCCGGGTCGACGGCAACGACGTCCTGGCGACGTACGCCGTCACGCAGGCGGCACTCCAGCGTGCTCGCGACGGACAGGGCCCGACGTTCATCGAGGCCTACACGTACCGGATGGGTGCGCACACCACGACGGACGACCCGACCCGCTACCGGCTCAGCGACGACGTCGAGCACTGGAAGCTGAAGGACCCGATCGCCCGGGTGGAGGCCTACCTCCGCCGCAACGGCATGGCCGATGACGACTTCGTTGCGGAGGTGGCGGCCGAGGCCGACGCGCTCGGTGAGCGGATGCGGCGCGAGTGCCATGCGTTGCCCGACCCGGTCGCCCGCGACATCTTCACGATGGTGCACGCCGAACAGACCGCCGAGCTCGCGGCCCAGCAGGCCATCTTCGATGCCCACGTCGCGTCGTACGAGGAGGTGTCCGCATGACGACCATGACCCTCGCCAAGGCGCTGAACTCCGGCCTGCGACGGGCGCTGGAGGACGACGAGAAGGTCCTCGTCATGGGTGAGGACGTCGGCACGCTCGGCGGCGTCTTCCGGATCACCGACGGCCTGAAGAAGGACTTCGGCGACGACCGCGTCATCGACACCCCGCTGGCCGAGTCCGGCATCGTCGGTACGGCGGTCGGGCTCGCGATGCGCGGTTACCGACCTGTCGTCGAGATCCAGTTCGACGGCTTCGTCTACCCCGCCTACGACCAGATCGTCTGCCAGGTCGCGAAGTTCCACTTCCGCACCCAGGGCAAGGTCCGGATGCCGATGGTGATCCGGATCCCGTTCGGTGGTGGCATCGGTGCCGTCGAGCACCACAGCGAGTCCCCCGAGGCGCAGTTCGTGCACACGCCCGGCCTGAAGGTCGTCGCGTGCTCCAACCCGGCCGACGCCTACAGCATGATCCAGCAGGCCATCCGGTCCGACGACCCCGTCATCTTCCTGGAGCCCAAGCGGCTCTACCACTCCACGAAGGGCGAGGTCGACGAACTGGCGCCGCCCGCGCCGCTGTGGCAGTCACGCGTGGTGAAGTCCGGCACCGACGCCACCCTGGTGGCCTACGGCCCGACCGTGTCGACCTGTCTCGACGCGGCCACCGTCGCCGCCGAGGAAGGCCGGTCGATCGAGGTCATCGACCTGCGCACGCTCTCCCCGCTCGACCTGGTGCCCGTGTTCGAGTCCGTACGGCGGACCGGCCGGCTCGTCGTCGTCCACGAGGCCCACATGACCCTGGGTGTGGGCGCCGAGATCTCGGCACGAGTGACCGAGGAGTGCTTCCACTCGCTGGAGGCGCCCGTGCTGCGGGTGACGGGCTACGACACGCCCTACCCGTCGGCCCGCATCGAGGAGTCCTACCTCCCCGACCTCGACCGTGTGCTCGATGCCGTCGACCGGACCTTCGGGTTCTGAGGAGATTTCCGCGATGACTGGTGTGAACGAGTTCAAGCTCCCCGACGTCGGTGAAGGCCTCACCGAGGCCGAGATCGTGGCCTGGCGGGTCAAGGAGGGCGACGTGGTCGCCATCAACGACGTGATCGTCGAGATCGAGACGGCCAAGTCGATCGTCGAGCTGCCCTCGCCCTACGCCGGCGAGGTGCTGGCGCTGCTGGCGGCCGAAGGCCAGACCGTCGAGGTCGGTACGGCCATCATCCAGATCGGCGAGAAGGGCGCGGTGACGCCCCCGGCGCCGGTGCAGCCGGCCACCCCGGAGGCGTCCGCGGCGACCACGCCGCCGGCGACCCGCGGGCCCGAGGTCATCGACACCAACATCCCGCCCACGGGCAACGCGACGCTGGTCGGGTACGGCCCCAAGCAGCGCGCGCTCAAGCGGCGGCCCCGCAAGGGCGATGCCGCCCCGGTGGTCGAGGAGGTTGCGCCGCAGCCGTCTCGAGACCCGGGCAGCGTCCGGACCCTCGCCAAGCCCCTCGTCCGGCGCCTCGCGCGTGACCTCGGCATCGACCTGGCCGCGCTGGTCCCGACCGGCCCCAAGGGCACCGTCTCGAAGGACGACGTGCTGGCGGCCGCGGGCACTCCGGTGGTTGAGGTGCGAGGAGCGCAAGCGACGAGCCTCGAGACCTCCGGGGCGCGCGAGACCCGCGAGCCGATCAAGGGCGTCCGCAAGCAGATGGCGAACGCGATGGTCGCGTCGGCGTACACGGCGCCCCACGTCACCGAGTGGATCACGATCGACGCGACCGCGACGGTGGAGCTCGTCGCCCGGCTGAAGGAGCGCCGCGAGTTCCAGGGCCTCAAGGTCAGCCCGCTGCTCGTGGCTGCTCGCGCGTGCGTGCTCGCCCTTCGTCGTACGCCGTTGGTGAACTCGACGTGGGACGAGGCCGCGCAGGAGGTCGTGGTCAAGCACTACGTCAACCTCGGCATCGCGGCCGCGACGCCGCGGGGCCTGGTCGTCCCGAACATCAAGGACGCCCACGCGCTCTCGCTGGTCGAGCTGGCGCAGGAGCTCGAGGCACTGACCGCGACCGCTCGCGAGGGCCGCACCCAGCCGCCGCAGCTCGCGGGCGGGTCGTTCACGATCACCAACGTCGGCGTGTTCGGTGTCGACGGGGGTACGCCGATCATCAACCCGGGTGAGTCCGCGATCCTGTGCCTGGGCGCGATCAAGCCGCAGCCGTGGGTGGTGCGCGACCAGGTGGTGCCGCGTCAGGTGATGACGCTCTCGCTGTCGTTCGACCACCGGCACGTCGACGGTGCGACGGGTTCGCAGTTCCTGGCCGACGTCGCCGGCATCATCAGCGATCCCGCCACCGCCCTCCTGTTCTGAGGTCCGGGGTGCCTGTGGAGGACGGTTCGCTTGGGCGCGTGACGCCGGGGTAGAACGACTGCGTGTCCCTGCCACCCCACCCTGCGCTGCCCCCGGGCGAGCTGCTCGGCCCGTACCGGATCGTGCGCGAGCTCGGTGCCGGTGGCATGGGAACCGTCTACGAAGCGGTGGACACGACGTTGCACCGCAGCGTCGCCCTGAAGGTGATCACCAGTGTCCTGGCGGGCGACCCCGGATTCCGCGCGAGGTTCGTCCGGGAGGCCCAGGCCCAGGCGTCGCTGGACTCGCCGCACGTCGTGCAGGTCTTCGCGCACGGACAGGTCGGTGGCCAGCTCTACATCGCGAGCCAGCTGATCCCCGACGGTGACCTCGGCGCGACGTTGCGGCGCCAGGGCCCGCCGCCGCCCACGGTCGCCGTCGACCTGATCGCCCAGGTCGCCGACGGCCTCGCCGAGGCGCACCGGGTCGGGTTGGTGCACCGCGACATCAAGCCGGCCAACGTCCTGCTCCGCAACCGCGGCACCGACACGGTCGCCTATCTCGCCGACTTCGGCATCGCGCGCCAGATCGGCGCCGACCAGAGCGCGACCGGTGGGGTGGTCGCCGGCACCCCGAGCTACATGGCCCCCGAGCTGCACCAGGGCCGACCGGCAGGCCCGGTGAGCGACGTCTACTCGCTCGGCTGCCTGCTCTGGGCGACGTTGACCGGCCGGGCGCCGTACGCCGGCACGACCGACTACCAGGTCGTCGAGGCCCACATCGGGGCGCCGATCCCGCAGCTGACGGGTCGCACGGCGTTCGACCGTGAGCTCAACCGGGTGCTCCGCACCGCCCTCGCCAAGAACCCGCACGAGCGCTACCCGTCGGCCGCCGCCTTCCGTGACGACCTCCGGTCGCTGCGTCGTACGACGTCCGTCCGGCCCCGCAGGTCAGTGGCCGTGATCGCTGCGACTGTCGCGGGCATCGCCGCGCTCGTCGTACTCATCGCGCTGGTGGCTGTGCTGATCGGCCGCGGCGACGACGGCGACCGCACCGCCGGCCCCGACCGCAGCAGGGAGCCCACGAGCCCGACCGCGCCAGACGGGCTGACCGGTTCTCGCGAGGACACCGCGATCGCCAACATCTCCCGGACCCTCGTGGACGAGGGCGACCTCGACACCGCCGACGCCGAGTGCACCGCCCGGCAGTTGGTCAGCAAGCACGGGGTCGACGGCCTCCAGGAGCAGGGCCTGATCGACGAGGACCTGATGCTCGTCGAGGACGGAAGCGGCAAGGTCAAGCCCGCCATCCTGGCCGACATCTTCACCTCGACGTTCTCGTGCCTCTGGACCGCGTCGGCCGGTTAGGGGGCACGAAGTGTGGCAAATGGGGCCTCGAGGTGTGGCAGATGGTGCACACTTCGGACCCCCATTTGCCACACTTCGTGCACCTCACCCATCAGCCAGACGGACCAGTCCGATCAGCGTGGCGACGTACAGCGCACCATCGGGGCCGAGGTAGATCGACGCGTAGTGGTTGTTCCACTGGATGCCGGTGCCGGTGAGGCGACTCCAGGCGGTCTTGCCGGTGCGGATGTCGATCGCGGTGACGTACCAGGCGTCGAGCAGGTCGGCGCGCTTCGGCTTGGAGTAGACGTAGACGAGGCCGTTGCCGAGGGACGCCTTCGGCACCGAGGTCGGTGCGGAGGTCGGGTTGGTCCAGGCGACGTGGCAGCCGTCGTCCTCGATCATCACCCGCGAGACCCCGGGGGTCGTGGTCCTGCCGAGCAGCGTGGAATGCACGCCGGCGTACCCGTAGTTGTTCTCGATGATCAGCGAGTTCCCTGCTGCGACGAGGCTGTTCTCCGTCGTGCTGGCGCCGTCCGCGAGCACGGGCACGGAGCAGTGCAGTCGGTCGGTCACGCCGATGCGGCGGTCGTAGACCAGGACGTGGCTCTGGGGGTCGGCGTTGTCGGCCACGGCGATCCAGCGTTCGCCGATGAGGGTGGGGGAGGTGCCCGACCCCTGCGACAACATGCCGGGCTTCTTCACGCTTCCGCGGTCGTACGGGATCGCCCAGGTGACGTGCGGGACGCCGTTGCTGTCGGCGTCGGCCCGGTAGGTCTGGTGTGTCGTGACGAAGTAGACGCCACCGGTCTCGTCGGTCGACACCGAGTTGAAGATGCCCTCACCGCCGCCGAGGGTCAGGGCGTGGACCGCGCCGGTCTCGCGGTCGAGGGTGCCGACCACGCCCTGCTGGCTGAACCACCAGACCCGTCCGGACCAGTCGACGCCCGTGGCGACGAGGCAGTCGCCGTCCGGAAGGTGTCCGGCCAGCGGCCACTCGCGGCCCTTCACCAGGCCGCCCGCGGCGGTGACGCTGACCTCGGCGATGGAGGAGCGCGTGGTGGTCGCGTACGCCCGGTCCTGGCCGTCCAGGAAGAAGTAGGTGCCGCCGCAGATGTCGGTCAGCGGGTTGGCGCCGCTGGTGAAGTCGCGCTGTGAGACCTGCAGCTGGGAGATCGCGCGCAGGGTCACCGGGTCGATGACCATCATCGTGAAGCCCTCGAGCCCGCCGCACAGCCCGACGATCCGGTCGTGCGAGTCGAAGGCCATCGTGGCGCATTCGCGGACGCCGTACGACGCCGACCTCACGGTGAGCGAACGGCCGGTGGGGCCGGAGACCGCGTACGCGTCGGTGCTGTACGCGTCGTTGTGCATGCTGCTGCGGCCGTTGGGTGCGAGGAAGGGGTTCTGCGGCACCCGCGGTGCGTCGAGCGGTTGCGGCGTGACCGCGGCGCCGGTGAACCGTGGCACCAGCAGGTCGGTCGGCAGCGACGGGATCGGCAAACCCGGGATCGTGGGCAGTGCCGGCAGGCCGGGGAGGAGTCCCGCCAGCCCGGGCAGTGCCGGAGTGGTGTCGTCAGCGGTCGCCGGGGCGCCGGCAAGGGTCAGGGCGAGGACGGTGGCTGCCCCCGAGGCCAGCACGGAGCGGAGCATGCGCATCCCGAGAGAGTAGAACGTGTTCCACCTTTGCGGGAAGGGTTTGCCGGACGGCTCAGCGCGACGGCGTCTGCTCGCCGAGCAGCCAGTCCTCGAAGAACGACGTGAGCTCCTCGCCCGTCTTCTCCTCGATCCAGGCCCAGTACTCCTCGCGGTCGGCGTTGCCGTTCTCCTGCGACGCCGGCCACTCCTTCAGGAGCGCGAAGAACTTCGTGTCGCCGATCTTCTCCCGCAGCTCCTGCCACATCAGCGCCGGGCCGTAGTAGATGTTGCCGTCGCCGAACTTCTTCGGGTCGTAGTCCGCCGGCGGTCCCGCGGTGTCGCGCAGCGCCGTCTCGAAGGTGGCCCACTCGTCCATCTTCGACGCGACGGTGCGGCCCTCCTGCTCGGCCTCCCACATGCCCTGCAGGTACATCGCCATGCCCTCGTTCATCCACACCTCCGACCAGTCGGCGGGGGAGACGGTGTCGCCGTACCAGTGGTGCGCGGCCTCGTGCACCACGACCGCCGGCGAGAGGCTGTACTCCGAGTTGCCCAGGGTGACCATGGTCTGGGTCTCCATGCCGCTGTCGTTGTCGACGACGACGATGCCGAACGTGTCGAACGGGTAGGGGCCGAGGATCTTCTCGAGCCAGTCGATCGCGGCGGGCGCGGTGGCCAGCCCGCCGGGCAGCGCGTCGCCGTCCGGGTCGGTCCAGATCTGGATCGGGACGCCGCTCCTGGACTTCAGGTCGGTGCGCTGGAAGTCCCCGAACGCCACCGTGACGAGGTACGACGACGCGGGCTCCGCAAGGTGCCAGGTGTTGGTCGTCCTGCCGTCGGCCTTGGTCGACGACGTGAGCTCGCCGTTCGCGACGCCCTGCATCCCGTCGGGCGCGGTGAGGCTGAAGTCGTAGAACGCCTTGTCGGCCGGCTGGTCGTTCGCGGCGTACCAGGTGAAGGCGCCGTACGGCTCCTGCAGGGTCGACGTCTCGTGCTCATCGGTGACGTTCCAGCCGACGCCGGCCGCGAAGTCGGAGCGCTCGCTGGGTGCCGGCGCGGGCTGTGGGACGCCGGCGTACGCGATCGTGACCTCGTAGCGCTGGTCGGCCCTGATCGGGGCGTCGATGCTCAGGTGGTAGCCGTCGACCTCGTGCGTGACGGACTTGCCGTCGACGGTCAGTGCCGAGATGGCGAGGTCCTCGTTGAAGTCCAGCGGGATCCTGTCGGCGTCCGCGGTGGCCCTGAAGACCAGCGTCTCCTGCCCGGTCAGCGTGTCCTTGGCCGGGTCCCAGTCGAGATCGAGGTCGTAGCTCAGCGCGTCCACGAGGGGGTCGCCCACTTCGGGGTAGACCGAGTCCTCGCGGGTCTCGCTCACGGCCAGCGCCAGGTCCGGGGCGCCCGCCGGGGTCGTGCTGCTCGGCCGGGGCGACGCGGGGCTCTTGCTCGGCGTGGTCGACGCATCGGGGGCGGGCCGCATGCCGCCGTCACCGTTGCAGCCGGCGAGCGCTGCGGTGAGCACGAGTGCGGAGAGCGCGCCGATGGCGCGCGTGGTGCTGGTCATGGAGGTCCCTTCCCCGATCCGTGCCGCCATCATGCCTGCCGGGCCCACGCCGTTCGTCGGTGGACAAGAAAGGTGACAGTTGTTCACGTTTGCGCGTACCGTCGCCACCGTTCGCTCGTTGGGGGAGTGACCGGGGTCACTTCGCGGTGCCCGGAGAAGGAGGTCTGTCGTGACGATGGAACGACGTCGGGAGCCTGAGGCCGGCAGCTCAGGGCAGCGCGTCGGCCTCGCCGTGGTCGCCGCACTCGCCGTGATCGGAACTGCCCTGGCCATCCCCGTCGCCTCCGGAGGCGGTACGACGACCCTGGCCGTGGCTGCGCAACAGGACCGGTCCGACCGGGGCCTGCCCCACGACGACACGGTCCTGCCGCCGCACGACCACAACGATCCCGCCACGAAGAACGACGTGTCCCGCGGCCTCGCGGTCGGCGACAACGTCGTCGATCCCACGACCTCCCTCGAGCGGACCGCGTCCGAGGCCTACGTCGAGCGCGAGCGTGCGCTCCCCGACCCGCCGCTGGTGAAGGTGCGGGCTTACCCGCCGCGGCTGGGCGTGCCGGGGGACCGCTACGCCATGGCCGGTGGTTGCTACACGCTGCAGACCGCGTCCGGGCGCTACGTCACCCGGTCCGGTACGACGCTCGGCGCCGTGGCGGTGCCGCGTTCGTCCGCCGCGACCTTCTACTTCAAGGCGACCCGACTGGGCGGCTACCTGCTGCACACCCCGGCCGGCGAGGTGACGCTCGCGTCGAACGGGTCGGTCGCGATCGCGCCCACTCCGGGTCCGGCGGCCGACTGGACGGTCACGAAGGTGACGGGTGGCTTCCTGTTCCAGATCGCGGCGGACAAGCAGCTCACGGTGGTGTCCGGCGGCAAGCTCGCCCGGAGCAGCGCCGGCACGCCCTTCAAGCTGGCCCTCGCGACCGGCTGCCCGGCGTACCCGGAGGCGGGGATCAACATCTCCGGTGACCCGTTCGCCGGCGCGTCGTCGTACCAGGAAGTGCGCGGGTTCGTGGATGCCCACACCCACGGCATGGCCTTCGAGTTCCTCGGCGGCAAGGTGCACTGCGGTCGCCCCTGGCATGCGTACGGCGCGCCGTACGCCCTCGTCGACTGCCCCGACCACACGGCCACCGGGGGCAACGGCGCCCTGCTCGAGGCGGTGCTGTCCGGGCAGGCGTCCCACGACCCCGTCGGCTGGCCGACCTTCAAGGACTGGCCGGCGCCGGAGTCGCTGACCCACGAGGGCACGTACTACCGCTGGCTCGAGCGGGCCTGGCGCGGCGGGCAGCGGTTGTTCGTCAACCTGCTCGTTGAGAACAACAAGCTGTGCCAGCTCTACCCGCTGAAGCGGAACTCCTGCGACGACATGGACTCGATCCGGCTGCAGGCCGCCGACATGCTCAAGATGCAGTCCTACATCGACGCGCAGTTCGGTGGCCCGGGCAAGGGCTTCTACCGGATCGTGAAGGACCCGTTCGCCGCCCGCGCGGTCATCAACGCCGGGAAGATGGCCGTGGTGATGGGGATCGAGACCTCCATCCCGTTCGGCTGCACCTACAAGAAGCTGCTCGGCAAGGACCTCCCCGCGTGTACGACGGCGGAGATCGACGCGAACCTCGACGAGATGCACGCCCTGGGCGTTCGCCAGATGGAGCTGGTCAACAAGTTCGACAACGCGCTCGCCGGAGTTGCCGGTGACGCGGGTGAGGTCGGCGTCGTCGTCAACGCCGCCAACTTCCTGGAGACCGGCTCCTTCTGGGCGATGGAGCACTGCGAACCTGCGGACGGGGAGTCCGCCGACAACCCGCAGATCACCCTTCCCGACATCACTGCCGGGCAGCAGGACGCGTTGTTCGGCGCGATCGGCCAGCTCCTCGGTGTCCTTCCGGCGATCCCGCTGTATCCGCAGCCGGCGCACTGCAACAAGCGCGGCCTGACGGACCTCGGTGTGCACACGATCAAGGGCCTGGCCCAGCGGCAGATGGTGTTCGATCCCGATCACCTGTCGGTGAAGGCGCGCGCCGCGTCGATGGACGTCATCGAGGAACTGCGCTACCCGGGCGTGATCTCGAGCCACTCGTGGTCCACCCCGGACACCTATCCGCGGATCTACAAGGCCGGCGGCTTCATCACTCCGTACGCCGGCGACTCCACCGGGTTCGTCGAGAAGTGGCGGCGCCACCTCGGCTGGGCCGACCCGCGCTACTACTTCGGGTTCGGCTTCGGCGCGGACATCAACGGCCTCGGCGCGCAGGGGAGTCCCCGCGGTGCCGGCGTGAGCAACCCGGTCCGCTATCCCTTCACCGGGCTCGGCGGCGTGACGATCGGCAAGCAGCAGGCCGGCCAGCGGACCTGGGACATCAACGTCGACGGTGTCGCGCAGTACGGCCTCTATCCGGACTGGGTCGAGGACCTGCGCCAGGTCGCGGAGAAGCAGCAGGCCGGTGACGGCAGCAAGATCGTCGACGACATGGCGCGCGGATCCGAGGCGTACCTGCAGATGTGGGAGCGGACCTCCGGCATCAAGCCGGACTCGTGCCGCAACGCCGCGCTGCGCAAGAGCACCAGCACGGTGAAGCAGGTGGTCAAGGTCGGGATGACGACCCGGTCGGTGCTGCAGGCCGTCGGTCAGCCCTACCAGCGCCGCGGGACGTCGTACGTCTTCTGTGCGAAGACCTCAAGCAGTGCGCGGGTGCCCGTGACGGTGACCTTCTCGGCGGCCGGCAAGGTCACCGGGCTGACCTTCCCCTGAGGCGATCGTCACGTCCCAGGGAAGTTACCGCCCGGTAGGATGCTGGGCGCGAGCCTGCTCCGGGCAGCGCGGGTAAGGGTTGCCTTTCATCCGCGAAACCGGTCCGTGGCAATAGGCTCGACGCGCGCACTCGTGTGCGCACGCTGAGCCCCCTGTGGACGAGGAGCTGTTCGAGATGTCCTTCCAGACCATTGCGATCGTGGTGTCACTGGCGGTCTCCGTCGTCGCGATCGCGCTGACCGCCCGTGCCGTCCGCTCGATGCTGGGCGTGATCCGCCGCGGCCAGCCCGCGCCCGGCCGCGCCGGCAACCCGGTCGGCCGCACGGTGACCATGGTCAAGGAGACGTTCCTCCACACGCGGATGCTCCAGTGGACCTGGGTCGGCATCCTGCACTGGTTCGCGTTCGCCGCGTTCCTCTTCCTCTCGACCGCGGTCGCCGCGGCCTTCCCGCAGCTGTGGGATCCCGAGTGGACGATCCCGATCATCGGCAAGTGGGTCGTCTACGAATGGACCGCCGAGATCCTCGGCCTCCTCGGCTCGCTCGCGATCATCCCGCTGATCTACTACCGCCTCACGCACCTGCCCTCGAAGCTCGGCCGCAAGAGCCGGTTCTTCGGCTCCACCATGTGGCAGGCCTTCTTCGTCGAGGCGATGGTGCTCCTCGAGAGCGCGGCCATCCTGTTCATCCGCGGTGCCGAGTACAACCTCGCCCAGGCCCACGGCGGCGAGCACGCCGAGCACGCGACCGGTGCCCACTTCCCGATCGCGCAGTACGTCGGCAACCTCTACCCGACCGGCCACGACTCCGTCGGGTCGCTCGAGAACATCATCTTCGCCATCGCGATGTTCAAGATCACCTCCGCGATGATCTGGCTGATCGTCATCTCGACCAACCTGACCATGGGCGTGGCCTGGCACCGCTTCACCGCGTGGTTCAACATCTGGTTCAAGCGTGAGGACAACGGCGGCACGGCGCTCGGCGCGGTCAAGCCGCTCACCGTCGGCGGCCAGCCGATCACCCTCGACGACGTCGACGATCTCGACGAGGACGCCGTGCTCGGCGCCGGCTCCATCTGGGACTTCTCCTGGAAGGACCTCCTCGACTTCACCACCTGTACCGAGTGTGGCCGCTGCCAGTCGCAGTGCCCTGCGTGGAACACCGAGAAGCCGCTGTCCCCGAAGCTGATGATGATGGCGCTGCGCGAGCAGGCGTACGCCGCAGCCGGTGGCGTCGACGGTGCGGCCGACAAGGTGCTCATCGGCAAGGCCGACACCGACAAGGACGAGTGGTTCTACAACCCCGAGGGTGGCGACTTCGTCATCGACGAGGACGCCCTGTGGGGCTGCACCAACTGTGGTGCCTGCGTCCAGCAGTGCCCCGTCGACATCGAGCACGTCGACCACATCGTCGACATGCGCCGCTACCAGGTGCTCGTCGAGTCGAACTTCCCCTCCGAGCTCAACGGTCTCTTCAAGGGCCTGGAGAACAAGGGCAACCCGTGGAACATGTCGCCCACGGTCCGCCTCGACTGGGCCAAGGGCCTGCCGTTCGACGTCAAGGTCGTCGGTGACTCGATCGAGACGCTCGACGAGGTCGACTGGCTGTTCTGGGTCGGTTGCGCCGGTGCCTATGAAGACCGTGCCAAGAAGACGACCCGCGCCGTGGCCGAGCTCCTCGACCTCGCCGGCGTCTCCTTCGGCGTACTCGGCAACGGCGAGACGTGCACCGGTGACTCGGCGCGCCGCGCGGGCAACGAGTTCGTGTTCCAGGGCCTGGCCCAGCAGAACATCGAGACGCTCACCGAGGCCCGTGCGAAGAAGGTCGTCTCGACCTGCCCGCACTGCATGAACACCCTCAAGAACGAGTACCGCGAGCTCGGCATCGAGCTCGAGGTCATCCACCACACGCAGCTGCTCAACCGCCTCGTGCGCGAGGGGAAGCTGACGCCCGTTGCTGACGGTGCCGGTGCCCACGCGCGCAAGGTGACCTACCACGACCCCTGCTTCCTCGGTCGTCACAACCAGGTCTACACGCCGCCGCGCGACCTCCTGGAGATCCTGCCCGGCGCCGAGTTCGCCGAGATGGAGCGCAACAAGGAGAAGTCCTTCTGCTGCGGCGCCGGTGGTGCCCGCATGTGGATGGAAGAGACCATCGGCGAGCGGATCAACCTCAACCGGACGGCCGAAGCGGTCGGTACCGGCGCTGACCAGGTGGCTGTCGGCTGCCCGTTCTGCCGCGTGATGATCTCCGACGGCCTCACCAAGATGCAGGCCGACGGCGAGGCGCGCGAAGAGGTCGAGGTCCTCGACGTCGCACAGATGCTGCTCGCGTCCGTCAAGGGCGAGCAGGCCACCAAGCTCAAGCCGGGCGAGGGTACGCCGGTGGGCGCACCTGTCGCGAAGGCCGCTCCGGCCGCTGAGGCTGCTGCTCCCGCCGCCGCACCGGCAGAGACTGCTCCTGCTGCGGAGGCGGCTCCCGAGGCGAAGGCCGCACCGGCTGCTGCCGCACCGGCTCCGGCTGCTCCGGCCGAGGCCAAGCCTGCTTCGGGCGGGTCGCTGTTCGACGACGCCAGCTCGATGTTCGACACCCCCGCGCCGGCTGCCGCCAAGCCGGTGGTCGAGGAGGTTGCGCAGCAACCGTCTCGAGACCCCGAGGCCAAGCCGGCTTCCGGTGGGTCGCTGTTCGACGACTCGAGCTCGCTCTTCGACACTCCGGCACCTGCTGCCGCTCCGGCAGCCGCCAAGCCGGCGGTCGAGGAACCGTCTCGAGACCCCGAGGCCAAGCCGGCCGCGGACCTGGGTGCGGGTGGGTCGCTGTTCGACGTCGCTCCCACCGAGACGGCTGCTCCGGCCGCCGCGGAAGCCCCGAAGGCCGCGGAAGCCCCGAAGGCCGCCGAGCCCGTCAAGGCCGCCGAGCCTGCCGCTCCGGCAACGCCTGCTGCGACGCCGTCGGCGGAGATCCCCTCGGGTGGGTCGTTGTTCGACATCGCCGCTCCCGAGCCGGCCGCCCCGGCCGCGGCTCCGGCCGCGGAAGCGCCGGTTGCCGAAGCCCCGGCCACGCCGGTGGCCGAGGAGTCCCCGAAGGCCGCTGAGGCCCCGAAGTCGGCTGCTCCCGCTCCCGCCGCAGCTGCGCCGACGCCGTCGGCGGAGATCCCGTCGGGTGGGTCGTTGTTCGACATCGTGGCGCCCGAGCCCGCTGCCCCGGCTGCGGCTGCTCCGGTCGAGGCCGAGCCCGCTGCTGCAGCACCCGCTGCCGAGGAGGCCCCGGCCGAGCCGGAGGAAGGCCCGGCTGTCGAGGAGCCGGCCGCAGAGGAGCCGGCCGCTGAGGAGCCAGCCGCGGAGGAGAAGCCCGCCCCGGCGGCACCTCCCGTCGCGTCGTCCGGCGAGGCCAACCAGCCCCGCACCGACGTGGACATCAACGAGACCGGTTCGCTCTTCGACCTCTGATGAGCTGATTGCCTGATCGGCGCGGTTTGCATCAACCTGGTTGACGCAAACCGCGCCGTTCCTGCATTTCGCAGGACGGGCAGCGGGTCGGTGCGCCGTTCCAGCCCCGGAGCTGAAGCAGCCGGCCGAGCTTCGCCGCTGTCGAGCACGGCCGGCCGAGCACCTGCCCGTACCCGAGCCGCACCGTGTCCTCCAGGTCCAGCGCTGCATCGAGATCGCGCTCCATGTCCCGATCGCGCGCGGCCGTCGAGTCGTGCCCGAACCGGCCGTCGAGCTCGACGATCTGGCGCCACCGGGGCCGGTTGCCGCCGTAGACGACATCGCGGAACATCCGCCGCCCGCCGGCATCGAGTGCGACGACCTGTCGCAGGCCGCGCGGAAGTCCGTGCGGTCGCTCGACCCGGGTCAGGTAGGCGTGCTCCAGGACCGAGCAGGTCCCGTCCGCCACGTCATTGATCACCGATCGCAGCCAGGAGCGTCGGCGCAGCCGGGACATCTCGTCGATGCGCGCGAGGAGTCGAACGGCTGTCGTGCGGCGACCTCCGCAGGCGTCGGCCACGATCGCGATGGCGCTCAATTCGTCGGCGGCTCGGTCGGCGAGCCCGACGACTGCGTCGTCGTACCGCTGTCGGGGTGGGTTCAAGTGCAACTGCACCGACTCGTCAAAGCGACGCGAACCGCGCACCCGAACCCCTTCGAGTGCAACCTGCTGGCGTCCGTGCCGGACGATGACCTCGATCGGTCGCGAGTCGTCGTGGTGTCGGCGGCCCGGTCCTTCGTGCGCCCGGATCGCGCTCCAGCCGTCGAGGGCTGCCGGCGCGCACGCCAGAACCGCTGCCCACGCCCGTTGTCTCCACGTCAGCGGTCCGGTGTGGTTCACGTAGACGCCGGGATGCACCTGGGTCCACTCCCGCCGCCGCACCAATCGGGCGATGTGTGTCTGGTTGTGCCCCGCCGCCAGCACTTGCCGCCGGCTGATCACTCCGTCCTGGTGATCCAGGAGGTCCTCGATCTCGTTCATCCAGATCAGGTCTCCCGCTTGCCGGGCGCCCACACCACGCCTCCCGGCGCCTGTGGATGGGAGCGTGAAAACGGTGCCGCTTCCGAGACTGGCGCGATTCGCGTCAACCAGGATGACGCAAACCGCGCCGATCCGCGGCTGGTTCGGAACCGAACGGGAGCCCTCGCCGGTCACACTGGGTGACCCCGACTCCGAGGAGCCCGATGGACTTCAGCACGTACGTCGCCCAGCGGCGCCCGCGGCTGGTGCGGACGGCGGTCCTCCTGGGCTGCCCGTCCGCCGATGCCGAGGACGTCGTGCAGAGCGCGTTGCTGAAGTGCTACCGCTCCTGGCGCAAGGTGGTCCGCGCCGATCACCCCGACGCCTACGTCCACCGCGTCCTCGTGACGACCTTGTACGACGCCCGCAAGCGCCGCTGGAACGGTGAGCTCCCGACGGAGGAACTTCCCGAGTCGGCAGGCGCCGATCCGGAATGGGCCGAGGGGATTGCCGTCCGGCGGGCGCTCGCAGTCATGAGCGCCGACCACCGCGAGGTGCTCGTGCTCCGCTACTTCGCCGACCTGACCGAGCGGGACACCGCGCTGGCGCTGGGCGTCGCGCCGGGCACGGTCAAGTCCCGCACGTCCCGGGCGCTCGCAGCGCTCGCACCGCTCGTCGCCACGGAGGAGACGTCATGACCGACCGGATGGACGAGGGCGAGGTGCGCCGGCTCCTTGCCGGTGCCGCGGCGACGGTCGAGGTGTCGGAGCACGCGCCCCTGACGCTCACCGGGATGCCCGACCCGGACGCCGTCCACCGGCACCGCTGGCTGGGTGCGATGGTGGCCGCGGCGGTACTGGTGCTGGTGATCGGCCTGACCGCGTGGGCGCTGGGTAGGCAGGCTGGTCAGTCGCCCGAGCCGGCACCACGCCCGACGGGTGATCCCGTCGAGACCGAGCACGCCTTCGAGGCCGGCCAGATGCCGTCGTACCTCGGCTTCGACCGGGCCGATGCGGTCGCCGACATCAAGGCACGCGGCATCAAGGTGGAGGTGATCGAGCGGCCGACGGACTGCTCGTTGCGCGACGTGGTGACCGGCACCAGCCCGGGCCCCGGGGCGCCGCTGCCGACGGAGAAGTGGGACTCGGCCACCGTGTTCGTGACAGCACCCGCACAGACGGAGGGGTGCTTCGACTCCTGGCCCGACGCGTGGAGGCTGCTGCGATTCGCGCGCGGGCTCGGCCCGCTGCCCGACCTCGCTGACCGCGTCAGGCTTGCTTTCTCGGCGCCTGGGCAGAGCAACCCCAGCGTCACTGTCGACTCGACGGAGTTGGCGGACCCGAAGTCCGCTGCCTGGACCGTGTGTGACGGCGCCACCTGCCATGCGGTGCCTGCACTGCTCCGGGACCTCGCAACCCGGACGTGGATGCGGGGCGGGCAGGCGGTCTCACCCGGCCTGCTGACCGTGAATGGCGACTGCCCGGGAACGCACTCGTACTTCATCCTGACCGTCGCCGCCGGGCGACCAGCGTGCCCTGGTCTGTCGGTCTTCTGGGCCTATGACAGTGAACGCCGCATCGACCTGATCTCGATGGTGCTGGAAGGCGCCTCCACCGCGTCGCCCGCGCCGATCGAGGCACCGACCGCTGCCCGGGAGAAGTCGGCCCAACGGTTCCTCGCGTGGGCGCGGGGCAAGGACGACGTGCCCCGGTTCGCCGACCGGGTGCGCAACTTCCTCGGCGGGTTCGCCCAGCCGTGGAACAACTCACCCGAAGTGCGGTGGGGCTGGGCGGGGTGCTCGGGACTCGGGTACCCGGACTGCGGGATCGACCCGCTCGGCACGCTGTTCCAGGAGAAGCGCGCCATGGTGGCGGCTGCTGGGCCGGCCACCTGTTCGTGGCGGACCGACGCCGCCGAGACGCCGCTGCCGGCACCTTTTGCGCAGGCAGGCGACGACATCGTTCGGCTCCAGGTCAAGGACATGGTCGGTTGCGACGACGGCGCTGTCGTCGAGTTGTGGATCCGCGCGGACGGTGAGATCTACGGCGTCCGGTTGGTCGTGCCGGCCCTTCCTGTTGGTTGACGCCACCATGCCTTGACTTTGACGTCACAATGACGTCATAGTGATGCACATGGACATCACCCCCTTCGTCGAGAGCCTTCGCCGCGACCTCCTGGCCGCTGCGGACAGCGCCGGTCCCGAGGCGCGTGAGATCGCCGAACGCCTCGGCTACGCGCTCGACCCGGCCGTGCGCCTCGCGGTGATGGAGGCGATCAGCCAGGCGGCGTCCGAGATCACGGCGGCGATGTCGAGCGGCAGCGTCGACGTACGGCTCGACGGGCGCGACCTGGACTTCGTGGTCGACGCCGGGGTGCGCCCCGAAGCGCCGGCACCGCCGCCCCCGCCCGCGCCGCCGCTGCCCCCGGGCGCGGAGGACGAGGGCCTGGCCCGGGTCAGCCTCCGGCTCCCGGAGTCGCTCAAGGCCCGCGCGGACGACGCCGCGGCGCAGGCCGGCCAGTCGCTGAACACCTGGCTGGTCAACCTGATCCGTGGCGCCACCAGTGACCACGCGATCCACGTCGACGTCGACCTCTCGAGCCTGCCCTTCGGCGGCGACTTCCCCTTCGGGGG